>CAJIZO010000150.1 GCA_905181995.1 Flavobacteriaceae bacterium TMED48 | reverse complement strand
TTTTTAGGCAACCTCTTTATCGCCTCTTTATCGCCGAGTTGACGCCGAGTTGACGCCGAATCCGACCCGGATTTTCAGTCACCATGCTACGCGCTGGGTAGCTTAAGTCGGTTTTAACAAAAGCGGTTGCGCCAACCAGAGACTCTTCACCGATCACTGCGCTATTCGCGATACTCGTTAGCATATTGGGTCTGCGGTGGGCGGTTAAAAGCTATCTGGACAACCTATCTGGACAACTTAGATTGACAATCTGGATTGACAACTTATGTGGTCAATCTTTGTGGTCAAGGCCATGGCTGGCGCATCTGACCGGTGCCATAGCGGTGTTTGTGGCGATTTCGTCTAGTGTTTTATCAGACGCTTAAGCATCGTTTGCAGCAGGGCAAATTCTTCTACGCTAAATTCTGCGCTCAGATCGGTTTGGTATTGCTCGGCTGTCTTGCGCAATTGGAGAAAGGCAGCACGACCGCTGACGGTCAATTGCAAACTTTCTTGGCGGCGGTCCTCGGCACTGCGCTGACGCAAAATAAAGCGTTTTTCGGTCAGTTTTTGCACCGCCCGACTGATTTTTGTTTTGTGTATTTTACCCCGCACGCCGATATCGCGAGCCGTCATCGTGCCAAAAAGACCGAGGTGAAACATCACTCGCCACTCGGTGCGTAGCATGTTGTAACGATTTTTGTAGCTGCGCTGAAACGCTAGACTACTCTGTTCGGCGGCCTGATTTAGCAGGTAGGGCAAGAATGCTTGCAGATCAAAATTGTTAGAGTCGGACATAACTTTCGCTTGCGCCTTAATAGTTACTAAAGTAACTATTACACTAAAGCCAAATTGATCGAAAAACAATATTTATTTTACCGTCTTTGATATTCACCCATGCAACGAGGTTCAATGGATGACCCAGCAGGCAGATTCACCGCAGACAGCGGATACCAGTGACGCACAACAACCGCCATTGTGCTACATGTCTGGATTTGGCAATGACTTTCAGACCGAGGCGCTGCCAGATGCCTTGCCGCAGGGCAGGAATAGCCCACAAAAATGCAATTATGGGCTCTATGCGGAGCAACTTTCAGGCAGCGCCTTTACCGCCCCCAGTGGCAGCAACGAACGCACTTGGTGTTACCGTATTCGGCCCTCGGTCAAACACATGCAGGCTTTTGTGAGAATTGAGCTGCCCTATTGGCAAAGCGCCCCGCGGATTGACCACAGTATCATGAGTCTCGGCCAGTATCGTTGGGATCCCTTGCCGCATCCGGAGCAGGCGCTGACGTGGCTGACCGGCATGCGCACCATGACCACTGCAGGCGATATGAACACTCAGGTTGGCATGGCGAGCCACATTTATTTGGTCAACCATTCGATGCATGATGCGTATTTTTATTCAGCTGACTCAGAGCTTTTAGTGGTGCCTCAAGAGGGCCGATTACGCTTTGTCACTGAACTTGGGATTATCGATCTGGCACCTTCAGAGATTGGCATTATTCCGCGCGGACTGCTCTATCGGGTCGAAGTACTGGAGGGACCTGCGCGCGGCTTTATCTGTGAAAATTACGGGCAAAAATTCAATTTGCCAGAGCGTGGCCCGATCGGCGCCAACTGTATGGCCAATCGGCGCGACTTTAAAGTGCCGGTGGCCGCGTTTGAAGATCGCGATATAGCCTCGACGGTGACCGTCAAATGGTGCGGCCAGTTCTATCAGACCGCGATTGACCACAGTCCATTAGACGTCGTGGCATGGCACGGCAACTATGCGCCCTGCAAGTATGACTTGCGCAGTTACTGCCCAATTGGCGCGGTTTTATTCGACCACCCCGACCCGTCTATTTTTACCGTACTGACGGCGCCGTCGGGGATCGAGGGGACGGCGAATATAGACTTTGTGCTGTTCAGCGATCGCTGGCTGGTGGCCGAAGACACCTTTCGACCGCCCTGGTACCACCGCAATGTGATGTCGGAGCTGATGGGTAATATCCATGGTCAGTACGATGCAAAACCCCAGGGTTTTGTGCCCGGCGGTATGAGCTTGCACAATTTGATGCTCCCGCATGGGCCGGATAAAAATGCCTTTGAAGGAGCTTCAAATCAGGCATTGACTCCACAAAAACTCGAAAACACCCTGTCGTTTATGTTTGAGACGCGCTTTCCCCAACACCTGACTCGGTTTGCTGCAGAGGAAGCGCCGTTGCAGAGCGACTACAGCGGTTGTTGGCGGGACCTGGAAAAGAAATTTGACGGTACACCGGGCACCAAATGACGGTGCAATACATTGACTACCAAACCCAATCATTAGGAGGCTCCTATGACATTGTTGCAAAGCTGGGTGACCTCAGCGAACCATCCGGACTGTCCGTTTCCGCTGAATAATTTACCCTATGGCGTGTTTTCGATAGCCGACGATGAACCGCGTTGCGGCGTTGCCATCGGCGATATGATTCTCGATCTGCGCGCTTGCGAGCGGGCTGGTCTTTTAGATCTCGGCGGCGCTGCGTTGTTTGACCAGCCCCACTGGAACAAATTGATGGCCGAGGGCTATCGGGTCTGGAATGACTTACGCGGGCGCTTGTTAAAACTTCTCGATGCCCTAAGTACCGCGCAAGGCGAACTCGAACGCTTAATGGTGGCGCATTCTTCGGCGACGCTGCACCTGCCGTTTGAGGTTGCTGAGTACACTGACTTTTACGCTGGCAGGCATCATGCAACCAACGTTGGAACGATGTTTCGGGGTGCCGAAAATGCCTTGCCGCCGAACTGGCTGCACATGCCGATCGGCTACAATGGGCGCGCGTCTTCGGTGGTGCTGTCGGGTACCGATATTCGCCGTCCCTGGGGCCAACTTAAAGGCCCCAATGACAGTAAGCCTCGATTTGCGCCGAGCGCACGCTTCGATTTTGAGTTGGAGCTGGGAGCCATCGTCGGCGTCGATAGCGACGTGCCGGTCGGCGTCGATCGCGCCGATCAAATGATTTTTGGCTACGTGTTGTTAAACGATTGGTCCGCCAGAGATATTCAGGCCTGGGAATATCAGCCGCTGGGGCCGTTTCAAGCCAAGGCAACCGCCACCAGCGTCAGCCCGTGGATCGTCACCAAAGCGGCGTTGGAGCCCTTTCGCTGCGCTACCCCCGCGCGTGAATTTCCGTTGTTGGCGCATCTTCGCGATACCACGCCGATGCTCTATGACATCGATCTGACGGTTCAACTCGCGCCAGAAGATCGCTCGGCGACTACGATTGCGCGTACCAATTACCGCGAAATGTACTACTCCTCAGCCCAGCAACTAGCCCATCACAGCAGTTCTGGCTGTCCGATGCGAACGGGCGATTTGCTTGGTTCGGGCACCATCTCCGGCGCCGAAAAAAATCAGCGTGGTGCACTGCTCGAACTGAGTTGGGGCGGTGCCGAGCCGATCGCGTTAGACAGCGGCGAGAGCCGTAGTTTTCTCGAGGATGGCGATAGCGTTGTGCTGACTGGAGCCGCCCATGGGGATGGCTACACCATTGGATTTGGCGATTGTACCGGCAGTATACTAGCCGCCGTTGACCATCCTTATCGGGCGTAAGCGTTGAGCCGAGCGAGTATCGCCTTAGATGAAATCGCACTAGACTCGCGAAGGAGCGCGTCGTTGTGATGCGCGATATCCGAGGATGCATTGCCGCGAGCATAACCACAGCGGCTGCAGCCCATTCAGTTACCGGCAATTTTACTGGCATAGGCTGCGGCTCGTTTAACCGACTGGAGAGTCACCTGTGACCGAAACAGTACTCTATGATTATTGGCGATCTTCGGCCAGTTATCGGGTGCGTATTGGGCTCAATTTAGCCAATATAGTCTATCGAACCGAGCCCGTCGATCTGGTCAGTGGCGAGCACCGATTGGCCGATCACCTGTCGCGTAACCCCCAGGGTTTTGTTCCGGTGCTGGACATCGATGGTCGGAGACTGACCCAGTCGCTGGCGATTTTAGAATACCTCGATGAAACTTGCGGCCTTGGATTGTTGCCAGAAGAGCCGCTCGAGCGCGCTCGGGTTCGAGCACTGACCCATGTGTTGGCTATTGATGTGCATCCGGTATGTAATTTGTCAGTGGTACGATACGCGATCGAGCAAACTGCAGATGAGAGCTTGCGCGATCGTTGGATGGGGCGTTTTATCGGCGCCGGATTGATCGCCTTTGAGGCGCATTTAGCCGATTTCCAAGCAGCGCCATTCTGCACTGGATCTAGCCCGAGCCTGGCCGATATCTGCTTAGTGCCGCAGCTTTACAACGCCCGGCGATGGAGCGTTGACTATCGTCATTGCGTCAGAATTTGCGCGATTGAAAATGCCTGTAAGCATCATCCAGCATTTATTGCCGGTCACCCACAACAGGCGCTATCGTCGGTCGCTGGAGTTTGATGACAAGGCATTTTTGGCACTTTTTAAGGCCAAGCTCCGGCTGTCCGGCAAGAACTGGCGTGCGCCAGATTGTCTAGTGGTTGGCCTGCTGGCGCGGTCAATTAGTCGTTCAAATTGACGCGCGCTATACTCTACTCTAACCGGGGGGATGGACCCACAAATTAGACCTGGGAGGCGTTGTATGGCCGGCCAACACGACATATCAGCGGTTAAGCGACAGGCTATTTGGCGTCTAACCTCCGAGGGTGAGACCATGAGCGCGGTTGCCGAGCGCACCGGGGTGTCCGAGCAGACCTTGCGGCAATGGATCATGTCGGCTGGGTTGGACGGGTCGGATAGACCGCGGCAATCACCGCCGTCAGGTTTTGTCGCGCTGGCTTTCACCCCACTTGAGGCGTCGATGATGCAGCGCGAAGCGCGACAATTTTACCAACAAATGGTCACGCGGCGCTCGGTAAGGGAGTTTTCCGATAAACAGATTCCAGCATCGATCCTCGAGCACGCCCTGTTAGCTGCTGGTTCCGCCGCGAGCGGCGCCAATATGCAACCTTGGCATTTTGTGGTGGTGCGCGATGCCGCTATCAAACAACAGATTCGCCAAGCGGCAGAGGTCGAAGAGCGCGAACTTTATGCCACGCGCGCGTCCGACGAGTGGTTGAACGCCCTTGCGCCATTGGGCACCGATGCCAACAAAGCCTTTCTGCAGAGCGCGCCGGCGTTGATCGCGATTTTTCTTAAAAAGGCCACCATCGATGCTGAGGGCCAGCGCCGAAAAACTTACTACACCTCGGAATCCGTCGGTATCGCCACGGGTATTTTGATCACCGCGCTGCATCGCGCCGGGTTGGCAACCTTGACGCATACCCCGAGCCCGATGAAATTTCTCAGTCAGATTCTTGAGCGAGCGGATCACGAGCGGCCTTTTTTACTGTTGGTGGTGGGTTATCCGGCCGCGGGGGTCTTGGTGCCGGATATCGAACGCTTGCCGTTGTCGGAGATTGCGACCTTTGTATAGGATCTGTGATTCAGCGCAGCCTATTTAACGTCGGGCGAGTTTAAGGTCTGCACCCAGGTGTCAGTCTTTGCTACCATACAGGTCTACTCTTACACGCTTTGAAGCCCGGGAATCGCAATGTCTAAACTCACCCACCTGAACGCCGCGGGCGAAGCCCACATGGTGGATATTTCAGAAAAACCTGTGACCGCGCGCAGCGCCACGGCGCAGTCGCAAATCGTCTTGACCGCGGCGGTTGTCGCGGCGATTAACGACGACAGCCTGCCCAAGGGCGACCTCTATGCGACCGCGCGGATCGCCGGCATTCAGGCGGCAAAAAAATGCAGCGAACTGATCCCGCTGTGTCATCCGCTGCCGCTGTCGAAGGTCAGTATCGACCTGACGCTCGAGGGCGACTGCCTCACCGTGACCGCGCTGTGTAAAACCAGCGGTAAAACCGGCGTTGAGATGGAGGCATTGACCGCCGCTTCGGTGGCCGCGCTGACGGTATATGACATGTGTAAAGGTATCGATAAGGATTTGTTGATTCGCCACACACGGCTGCTGGAAAAATCTGGCGGCAAGTCGGGTGACTGGCGCGCCGGGGATATCGACGGTGATTAAATTACTCTTTTTTGGCCGTTTGGGGGATTCGGCAGCGACGGCGCCGGAGCTTTTCGAAGCCAGCGAGGGTCTCACCCCGTCGGCTGTTCGCTATGCGCTGGCTATCGAGCACCCGAGGTTAGTCGAGGCGCTACTCGAGCCCCAGGTGTTGGTATCGATCGATCGCGTGATAGCCGATTGGAACCAGCCGCTGACGGATGGCTGTGAACTGGCTTTTCTGCCACCGGTTACCGGTGGGTAGGGCATAGTGTCCCGTCGCGTAGTGGTGCAGAGCGAAGACTTTGATCTCGCTGACGAGTATCGACGCCTGCGCGAATTGGACGCCGCGATTGGCGCAGTGGTGACCTTTTGTGGATTGGTTCGCGACTGCCAGCAGCAGGCACGGATCGATTCGTTGACGTTGCAACACTATCCGGGCATGACCGAAGCGTCGCTAAACGAAGTGGTTTTGGCGGCCGAGCAGCGTTGGCCACTGCATGGTGTGAGCGTGATCCATCGCGTGGGCGCATTGCTACCAAGCGATCAAATCGTGTTTGTCGGCGTTGCCAGTTCCCATCGGGCCGCAGCTTTTCAGGCCGCCGACTTCCTGATGGACTATTTAAAAACCCACGCGTTGTTGTGGAAGAGCGTCGAGAGTGATGGTCAGCGCAGCTGGGTGGAAACTAAGGACTCTGATCAGCGGGCGTTGCAGCGCTGGACGCAGAGTTCAACGCCGCCATGAAGCAGTCGGTTGACGGCGTGATTTTGGCCGCCGGGCGCTCTCGCCGAATGGCGACCGGTGACAAGGCACAGGCAATGCTGGGTGGGCGGACGCTGTTGGCGCACGTTGCCGATCGATTTGCGCCGCAGGTACGCCAATTGGTGATCAATGCCGACCCAGTGTGCTCGCGCTCCCCGTTACCCTCTCAGTCACCCTCTCAATCACCCTCTCAATCACCCTCTCAGTTACCCTACCCGTTGGTGAAAGATGCCCTCGACGGTTTTCGAGGCCCGCTAGTGGGTCTCTACAGTGCGCTGCTGTGCGAATGGTTAAGCGATGCCCCCTATCTGGCGCTGGTGCCCTGCGATGGCCCCTTTTTGCCCGATGATCTGGTCGACAGATTACACCAAGGAATTTCGACCGGCTCGGCACAGATAGCCTGTGCACGCTATGCCGGGGTTGCCCAGCCGACCTTTTCGATGTGGCGAAAAGATCTTTTTTCGACCGTAGAACGGGCCTTGCTGGAGGATCAAAACGGCGGATTTAAACCGTTGATGACGGCCTTAAATACGGTTTATATCGATTGGCCGACAGAGCTAAACGCGCCATTTTTTAACGTCAATAACAGCGACGATCTGGCCCGCGCGGAGCGCTTGCTGTGCGTTTAAATGGCCGTCAATTCGCCCGTTATAGCCGCCATCTGCTGATGGACGATATCGGAGTCGATGGCCAGCATCGTTTGTTCAACAGCCATGTGTTGGTGGTTGGCATGGGTGGACTCGGCTGCCCAGTCACGTTGTACTTGGCCGCTGCGGGTATCGGTAGGCTGTCGATTTGCGATGCCGACATAGTGGCAGAGAGCAATTTGCACCGCCAGATACTCTACCGCGACGCGGATTGCGGTCGACTCAAGGTCGATTGCGCGAGGCGCGCGTTAAAGGATGTCAATCCAGATTTGATGGTAGATACGCATGCCGAGCCGGTATCCGCCGAGATATTATCCGGCGATTACCAACTGGTACTCGATTGCAGCGACAATCTCGCTGCCCGCAGCCTGCTCAATCATCACTGTCGCGCGCGTCGCCTGCCGCTGATTAGCGCCTCTGCTACCGGTTGGGAGGGGCAGTTGATGGCGTTTGACTTTGAACGGCAGCAGAGCCCATGCTTTAATTGCAGCATTGACCCGTCGAGCCCAGAGGGGCGAGCAGACTGTGACACCCAGGGTGTCGTCGGGCCAGTGCTCGGTGTAATCGGAAGTCAGCAGGCGACCATGGCGATGGCGATGCTACTCGGATATGGCCACCCGCACGGCCAGTTGCAGCGCTACGACGGCAAGGCCGGGCAGTGGATGAATTTCAAGCTGCAGGCCAACCCTAACTGCGACTTGTGCGCGCCTTTTAGGCGGTGCTAATCCTGCCGTTAATGAGGCGCTAATGTGGCGTTAATGAGGAGTTAATACGATGAACCAGGATACATCCACCGCCAGACGTTTCGTCAGTGTCGCGGTGCTGACGGTTTCCGATAGCCGAACGCTACAGACCGACACCAGTGGTGACTACCTACAAGCCGCCTTGGAGCAAGAGGGTCACCAACTTGGCGATCGCAAGCTGGTGATAGACGACGTCTATCTGATGCGGGCAGTGGTCAGTGCCTGGATCGCCGATCCCGCAATCGAGGTGGTGCTGACCACCGGAGGCACTGGATTTACCGGCCGCGATAGCACGCCTGAAGCGCTCGCGCCGCTGTTTGATAAGCGTATAGAGGGTTTTGGCGAACTCTTTCGTCAGCTTTCCTTCGATGAAATAGGTACCTCGACGGTGCAGTCGCGGTGCCTGGCCGGGCTCGCCAACAACACCGCGATCTTCTGCTTGCCGGGTTCCACCGGGGCCTGCAAAACCGGTTGGCAGGGGATTATTAGGCAGCAGTTAGACAGCACCCACCAACCGTGCAATTTTGTCCAGCACGTGGCCAAAAAAACCTCCTAATGCTGACCGTCGAAGAGGCGATTACCAAACTGACCGGCGCGATTGAGCCGCTGGTGGCGACCGAAACTGTGCCCGTCGCCGAGAGCCTCGGCCGGGTGTTGGCGGTCGATGTAGAGGCGCTGGTGAACGTACCTCCGGCCGATAACAGCGCCATGGATGGTTACGCGTTTTGTTACGCCGCCGCCGCCGCTCAGGGCTTTGAGTTACCGCTATCGCAGCGGATTGTCGCTGGCAGCGCACCGCGCCCACTGGCCGACAAGAGCGTTGCGCGAATTTTTACCGGTGGCGAATTGCCGAGCGGTGCGGACACCGTGGCGATGCAGGAAAATTGCACACCACGAACCGACTGGATCGCCATCGATCCAGAAGTTGCCAGAGGCGCCAATGTTCGCCGTCGCGGTCAGGATCTTATCGCGGGTTGTACGGCAGTGTCTGCCCGAACCCGCATTCGCGCCCAGGAAATGGGCATGCTCTCTTCTATCGGCGTCGGCAATATCAGCGTTTATCGACGTTTAAAAGTGGCGGTGTTTTCTACCGGCGACGAATTGGTCGAGCCTGGCGTGCCGCTCGAGGCAGGACAGATTTACACTGCTAATCGGGCGACGCTATGCGGCCTCGTGCGCGCTTGGGGAATGCAGCCAGTCGATTTGGGCAACGTCGCAGACGCTGCGCAGGCAACCCGAGAAATCCTCGTCAAGGCCGCGTCTGAAGCCGATGTGGTGATCTGTTCGGGTGGCGTTTCGGTCGGTGAAGAGGACCATGTTAGAGCCGCCGTGGCAGCGGTAGGGGCGATTGATTTTTGGCGGGTGGCGATCAAACCGGGTAAGCCGTTGGCGTTTGGCCATGTGCGTGGAGTGCCACTGATCGGTCTGCCGGGAAATCCGGCGTCGGTATTCGTCACCGCCTGTATTTTGGCGCGACCGTTTTTATTCGCAGCTCAAGGCTGCAGCGATGGGCAACTGGCCACGTTCAAGGCGCGCGCTTGTTTTGCGCGTCGCGGTGAGACTCGAGAGGCCTATTTGCGCGCTCGATTGACCGCCGGCGGCGGCGTCGAACTATTTCCCAATCAAAGCAGCGGTGTGTTGTCCTCAGCCTGTTGGGGAGATGTCTTTGTTAGACAAAAAAGTGGTGAATCTATCCAAGTGGATGACCTGGTGGATGTGCTACCCTATAGTTAGTTTCTAGCTGCTATTTTATCACCTCGAACGTAGGTTGGTATCGCCATGACTGTAAAGACCTCTCTGGTAGACTCGTTTGGCCGCACCGTCGATTACTTACGCTTGTCGGTGACCGATCGCTGTAATTTACGCTGCGTTTATTGCATGGCGGAGGATATGACTTTTTTGCCAAGGGCGCAGTTGCTGACCCTTGAAGAGTTGCGGGATACCGCCGCGGCCTTTGTCGATTTGGGCGTGCGCAAGATTCGCCTGACCGGGGGCGAGCCATTGATCCGGCGTGACATTCTCAAATTGGTCGAGGTTGTCTCCAGCTTGTCAGGGCTGGATGAGTTGACCATGACTAGCAACGGCGTATTGCTGCCAAAGATGGCGCAACCGTTAAAAGATGCCGGTTTGGCGCGTCTGAATATCAGCATCGATAGTTTGCGCGCCGAGCGCTTTAAAAGCTTGACGCGGATTGGCGGTCTGGAGCAGGTGTTGGCTGGCATCCGTGCCGCTGCCGACGCTGGGTTTGTCAAGGTCAAGCTCAACGCGGTAATACTTGCGGGTTTTAACGACGATGAGGTGCTCGATTTGGCTCGGTTTGCGGTCGATCGCGGGCTGGATATCTCGTTCATTGAAGAGATGCCGCTCGGCGAAATATCATCCCACAGTCGCAACAGCACTCAGGTCAGCAGCGCGCAAATTCGCCAACAACTGGCCAGCGAATTTACCCTTTTGGACAGCGCCGAATCCACCGGCGGCCCATCGCGTTACTTGCAGGTGGCCCACAGTCCGTCGAAAATCGGCTTTATATCGCCCATGTCGAACAATTTTTGCGACACCTGCAATCGCGTTCGCCTTACCGCACAGGGGCGACTCTTACTCTGCCTTGGCAACGAAAACAGCATCGATTTACGGGCTGTGTTACGCCGCTACCCGGGCGACATCCAGCGCTTAAAGCAGCACATTAT
>CAJIZO010000149.1 GCA_905181995.1 Flavobacteriaceae bacterium TMED48 | reverse complement strand
GCGATGCGGCTTCAAACGACTTTCTGGGTCGCTATGCGATGTTTGATTAAAAATAAAACCAAAAATACAGCCGGAAGCCCGGTCGCCGCTGCGTACACGAAAAACCAAGAATAGCCGACAGCATCGACCAATACACCTGAAAAGCCACCAAAAAATTTGCCCGGTAGGGTCATTAATGAGCTGAACAATGCATATTGGGTCGCGGTGTAGTGTCGATTGACCAAACTCGATAAAAAGGCGATGAACACCACATTAGACATCCCCCCAGCAAGGTTGTCAGCGCTGATAACCCAGGCCAGCCAGGTCAAGTCAGGGCCCTTTTGGGCCATCAAGGCAAACAGTAGGTTGGTCAGTACCACCAATACAGCGGTTAACAATAGCGGCCGCATGATGCCCATTTTAATCACCAATACGCCGCCAATCGCCGAGCCTAAAATGGTCATGCCAAAGCCAAATGCCTTGGCGACGCCGGCGATCTCAGATTTGCTAAATCCCAATTCGAGGTAAAAGGGGTTGGCCATCACGCCCATGGTAATGTCACTGATGCGAAACATGCCAATAAACACCAGGAGTACGAGGGCGTGTCGCCCATATTCGGCAAAAAAAGCATGAAAGGGCGCATACACCATAATCAGTGCGCGCTGCAGTTTGTTTGCTGCTGACCCCTGCGGCAAGCCACTGAGGTTTTCTAACAGCGATTGTTCCAGCGCGCCCCAGCGCGTTTGCGACCCATGGGATGGCTCTTTGATTAGCAAGGTGGTGCACAGGCCGACCAACATCGCCAGCGCCATGACGTTATAGGCTGACTCCCAGTCGGCGCTGTCGGCTATGAAAAGGGCGCCGGCGCCAGCGATCAACAGCGCAAATCGGTAACCAAAAATATAGCTAGCGGCCATCGCAGCCTGCAGGTCGTCTTCTGCAGACTCGATCCGGTAGGCGTCGATACAAATATCTTGGGTGGCAGAGCAGAACGCCACCCAGACGGCCCATGCAGCCATCGTCCAAAGCGATTCAGCGGGATCGGTAGCTGCCATACCCAATAATCCGACGAACAGCCCTACTTGGGCCAATAGCATCCACGATCGGCGAGCACCCAGATGTCGGGTCAAGCCGGGAAGCGCGAGATTGTCGACCACTGGCGCCCAGAGTACTTTGATCGAAAAAGTGATCCCGACCCAACTGAAAAAGCCAATGGCCGAACGCTCCACGCCGGCCTCACTGAGCCATGCGGACAGGGTTGAAAATACCAATAAAAATGGTAGCCCTGCGGAAAAGCCTAAAAATACCATTGTTACCACGCGCCGATGGGCGTACACCGATAGCGCCGTTAGCCAACTGTTCGACGACTGATCTTTAGGTTCAGGCATGGGAGAGCTATGTTTTTCCAATCTGCGGGTCTCTGTTGGTACGATTCATGAATTAGGCACTTCGGCGTTTGGCGATCATATCAGTTTTTATCGCTGTTGGTTTTGAGCGCCTAAAATGCCCGTGTCTCGCAGCTCTAAGCGCTGCACGCTGCGAACGTTACTGGGCGTCAGCGGCGAATTGCGACGTTGAAATAGACGAGATTGTCTCCTTCGGCTAAGCTATGGTTAAAGAGGATGCGCCGATGCGGTTTTTACTGCTGTTGTTTATTGCTATGCCGATCATTGAAATGTGGCTGTTGATCAGTGTCGGTGCTGAAATCGGCGCATTGGCCACCATAGGCTTAGTGATAGCGACGGCGCTTATCGGCGCTGGGTTGTTGCGCCATCAGGGATTGCAGACGCTGTGGTCAGTGCAACGAAAATTGGCCGAGGGCCAAATGCCTGCGAGGGAAATTTTTTCGGGGATCATTTTGGCGGTCTCTGGTGCTCTGCTGTTGACTCCCGGGTTCGTCACCGATGCGCTCGGTTTTGCGGCGCTAGTCCCGGGTTTACGAGATCAATTGGCAGTGCTGATAATGCGTAAAATGGTTGTCGGTG
>CAJIZO010000148.1 GCA_905181995.1 Flavobacteriaceae bacterium TMED48 | reverse complement strand
AGAGGCAGTTGAACGAGGCCGTAAAGGCGGTGGGCCGACCGCTATCGAGGCCAGCATCACGCGTTTTGGAGGCCACTTCGTCGGCGACCCACAACTCTATCGCGCCGATGGCGAGATCGAGACCTATCGCCAAGAATTAAATTGTATAAAGAATTTTATCGACCGGGTCTGCGTAGAAAAATGGCTGACACTTAAGGCCTTAAAGACTATTGACAGTGAGGTTCAGAGCTTGCTCGACGACTCAGTCGCCGGCGCCTTGTGTGCGCCTCACCCAAAACCTGAAGAGCTGTTTGAAAATGTCTATAGATCCTACTAGGAGTCGGCTATGTCGATAAAAACTATTCGCGAAGTGATTGGCGAAACGCTCAGTGCACAAATGCGACGCGATTCGGATATATTGTTAATGGGCGAAGACGTCGCTGGAGGGGCCGGTTGCTCAGGTGAAGATGATGCCTTTGGAGGCGCCTTCGGCTTTTACAAGGGAATGGTCGGCGAGTTTGGCCGCGGCCGCGTGATCGATACACCAATTTCCGAATCGGCCTTTATCGGCGCGGCCGGTGGTGCCGCAGCCACCGGAATGCGCCCAGTGGTTGATCTTATGTTTGTAGACTTTGTCGGCGTGTGCTTCGATCAAATATTCAATCAAATGGCTAAATTTCGCTATATGTTCGGCGGCAAATCCGACACCCCAGTGGTGATTCTTGCGATGATCGGCGCCGGCTTACGCGCAGGTGCGCAACACTCGCAAATGCTCCACCCGATGCTCACGGCAGTCCCCGGTTTAAAGGTTGTTATGCCGTCCAATGCTTACGATACTAAAGGGTTACTGACAACTGCCATTCGCGATAACGACCCGGTAGTGTTCTTGCAGCACAAGTTATTGTTTGAAACCAGTTGCGAAGTACCCGATGAGGATTATGAGATTCCATTTGGTCAAGCGGCGTTTACCCGTCAAGGCAACGACGTAACCATCGTGGCGCTCTCGTCGATGGTGCACAAAGCCAATGCGGTAGCCGACAAACTCGCTACCCAGGGCATTGCCGCAGACGTCATAGATCCGCGAACGACTTCGCCACTCGATGAAGATGCGATTCTGGAGAGCGTCGAGATGTCGGGACGACTAGTCATCGTCGATGAGGCCAATGAGCGTTGCAGTATGGCAGCGGATATTGCTAGCCTGGTCGCCGATCGTGGCTTTTCATCGTTGCGTGCCGGCATTAAAAAAGTCACCGCACCGCACACACCGGTGCCTTTTGCGCCTCTGCTAGAAGATTTATACATCCCCAGCGAAGCGGATATAGAAGCGGCTGTCATGTCGGTGTTAAAGACATAAATAACTTGACACACCCTTGTTGATGGCCCTATATTTGAATAATATTCAAGTGTGTGCCGGTGGGTATTTATTCGCCTTAATTGCGCGTCCAAGTAGACCAAAGCACCGTCATTGTCAGTATCAATACAATACCCGGTAAGCGAATAACCAAAAACCTGAGCGCGCAGTATTTTTGTCTCAGGGCGATATGGAGCGAACGATTGCAGAATTTTAACTTTACCCCACTAAAAATGCCTCCCGATGTGGCCAGTTTAAGGCGCGCAGTGCGATCATTTTTAGACACCGAATTGGCAGAACTCAAGGCCGTTGACAAGGCTCAATCTTGGGCTGGTTACAGCGCTGATTTCAGTCGTAAATTAGCGTCCAAAGGCTGGGTCGGCATGACCTGGCCAAAGGCGCTTGGTGGCAGCGAGGCATCCGCTCTACACCGCTATGTGGTGATCGAAGAATTGCTCGCCGCCGGCGCTCCGGTAGCCGCCCATTGGATCGCCGATCGACAGAGCGGCACGCTGTTGGTGCGCTACGCCTCAGAAGCCGTGCAGCAACGATTTGTCCCGGCAATGGCACGCGGAGAGATGTTTTTTTGTATTGGTATGAGCGAGCCTAATTCGGGCTCTGATTTAGCCTCTATAAAAACCAAGGCGCACCGCGTCGATGGCGGTTGGGTGATCAATGGCTCCAAACTATGGACCACCAATGCCCACCGCTCACAGATCATGATTGCACTGGTTCGAACGACCGCTCAAGGCCAGGCTCGGCATGCTGGCCTGAGTCAATTTATCATCGATCTGTCAAGCGAAGGCGTCAAAATCAACTCGATAGCCGACCATCTCGGCGCGCGGCATTTTGGCGAAATATTTTTTGACAACGTGTTCGTCAGCGACGACATGCTGTTGGGTGCGGAAGGTGATGGTTGGAACCAGGTGAATTCAGAACTTGCTCTGGAGCGCAGTGGTCCTGAGCGTTACCTGAGTAGCTATCGACTGTTTGCTGAATTACTGGAGAGCTTGGATGGTGAATGTGACGACGCCACCACCCAGACCATCGGCGAAATTAGTGCCGATCTGTGGACCCTTCGTCAGATGTCTATGTCGATCGCCGGTCAACTAGCCGAAGGTAGCGAGCCCTCTCTGGAAGCCTCGATGGTTAAGGATCTAGGCGCTTGTTTTGAACAAAACCTTCCACACAGCGTTCAGGCGGGGATCGGCGCGAGCATCCCATCCGATCGCGACAGCGATTTAAGCGAAACCTTGAGCTATCTCCTGATGGCGTCGCCGGCCTTTTCTTTGCGCGGCGGTACGCGCGAGATACTCCGGGGAATCATTGCTAGAGGACTAGGTCTAAAATGACACAACAACAACAATTACTCGAAGAGACCGTCAGCGGTCTTTTCGCCGAGATGGTCGTCCCCATGGGGCGCGAATTAGACATTGATTCAGATTGGAAAACCCTGACCCAATTAGGCATAGACAATATCTTTGTCGGCGAAGATGAAGGCGGTTTTGCGGGTAGTTGGCAAGATGCCAGAATCGTCTTTTATCATGCCGGGCGCAACGCCCTGGCGCTGCCAATCTGCGAAACCATCGTTGCGAAGAAACTCCTGCTCGACGCGAATATTGAACTCCCTAAGGGGCCATTAACAATCGCCACGGCCATTGGGTCGAGATTAGAGCCCTGTGCCGATGGCGATGGATACGCGTTTTCTGGAAGCCTAAAAGCCGTTGCCTGGGGTCGCATCAGCAGCGCGATCGTCACCGCATGCAGGCATCATGATAAGGACTATTTGTTGGTGCTCAGCAGTGCCGATGGTGTATCCAGTGGCGGGCGGGCCAATGAAGCCGGCGAACCGCGGGACAATTTAGACTTCAACAGCGCTAAAGTGCTAGCTGTTAGCCAGTTCGACGGCGCCGAGCAAGCGCTTTGGGGAAAGGCGGCATTGATGCGCACAGCGCAAATATCTGGGGCCTTAGATGCCGCCTTAGAAATGTCCGTTACACATGTCAAAGGCCGAGAACAATTTGGTCGTCCCCTGGCAAAATTCCAAGCGATCCAGCAACAGCTGGCGATGCTTGCAGAGGAGTGCGCCGCGGTTAATTGCGCCGCTCAAGCCGCCGCCTTAGCCGAGGATTTAGGCAACAGTCGTTTTGAAATTGCCGCAGCCAAGCTCCGCGCCAATCGCTCGGTTGGCTCCGCTACATCGATCGCCCATCAGGTACACGGTGCAATTGGCGTGACCGGCGAGTATAACCTGCATAGGTTTACCCAACGACTTTGGGCATGGCGATCTGAGTTTGGCAATGATCGCTTTTGGGCGGAGAATCTAGGCCGTCAAGTATTGGCAGTCAAAGATGGCGGTTTATGGGCGCATATAACCGCTCTTAGCGATAACCACGCGCAGCAGTAGCGGCTGATTCCTGGAGTGTAAAAGGTGGAAATACCCAAGTTTGAAGATATCGAGGTAACGCTTGAGAATGCGGTAGTCACTGCAACGCTGAATCGCAACGATATGCGCAATGCCTTGACCGGAACGGCTATCATTGAAGATTTACTGACGCTATGCGATTGGATTAACCGCAATCATGCGGTTGGGGCCATGGTCATTACCGGTGCTGGCAAGGCGTTTTCCGCGGGCGGTAACATCAAAGATATGCGCGATCGCAAGGGTCTGTTTGGGGAGTCGCCGATCGATCAGCAAAATAGTTATCGGCGCGGTATTCAAAGCATGAGTATGGCTCTGTATCGTCTGGAAGTGCCGTTGATCGCGGCGGTTAATGGTCCGGCTATTGGCGCTGGTCTAGATCTCATTTGTATGTGCGATATTAGGCTCGGCTGCCAGTATGCCAAGGTCGGTGAGACATTCCTTAATTTAGGCTTGATTCCCGGTGATGGCGGCGCTTGGTTTTTACCCCGCGTTGTCGGCTTACAGCGAGCGGCTGAAATGACTTTCTCGGGGCGTGTTGTTGGCCCCGAAGAAGCGCAGGCTATCGGTCTATTTTTGGAGTTAGTTGAACCGGAGCAATTGCTTAAACGTGCAACGGACATGGCGGAATCATACGCACGCCAGCCTAGAGAAGCGCTGCGCATGAGTAAGCGATTACTTCAGTTGGGCCAGCGGATGCCGCTAAACGACTTTCTTGATTTTTGTGCCAGCCAACAGGCGCTCTGTCACACCAGCGACCAATACCACTCGGCGATCGAAGCAATGTTTTCCCAAAAGTAGCCACGAGGATTACGAAGGCCGCGCTTAAGGCTATTTTACGTGGGCTAAAATACCCTCTAACTCATCGACGCTGTTATAACTCACGATTAGCTTTCCACGACCATTCGAACTGTGCTTGATGCTCACCCCAGCACCCAAGCGCTCGGACAGCTCGCGCTGCAAACGATCGATATCGGGTTGCTCTGCCTTTGTGATCGGTTTTTCTTCGCCAGCGCCCTGTAAGCGTTTCACCAAAACTTCGGTCTGCCTTACCGATAACCTGCCGTCTGAAACTAGGTAGGCCGCTTCTATTTGGGTCTCTCCCTGAAGCGCTAATAAACATTTTGCATGGCCTAGATCGAGATCGCGCCGCTCCAATAACTCCTGCACTCGCGGCTCTAAATTGGTTAGCCGCATAAGATTGGTAATCGCCGACCTTGATTTTCCAACGCTATCGGCAACCTGCTGCTGGGTGAGATTAAACTCGTCTTGCAGGCGCATCAGCGCCCAACTTTCCTCCATCGGATTGAGGTTTTCCCGTTGGATATTTTCAATTAACGCCATAGCGATGGCGGTTTTATCATCAATATCGCGAACAATCGCCGGAATAGTCGATAGGCCAACCTGTTGGGTCGCTCGCCAGCGGCGTTCGCCGGCAATAATTTCGTAGCGATCGCGCGACACTGCACGAACAATGATAGGTTGCATCACGCCCTGAGCGGCAATCGAAAGCGCCAGTTCGTCAAGTGCGTCTCGATCAAGATCGCGACGTGGTTGATATTTACCACGCTGCAAAAATTCCACAGGTATATCTAGGATCTGACGATCCTGAGCTAGCTCGGTTCCTTGTGATGATAGCTCATCA
>CAJIZO010000147.1 GCA_905181995.1 Flavobacteriaceae bacterium TMED48 | reverse complement strand
GAGTGAACAGACCCTTTCGATTATTAAGCCCGATGCCGTAGCAAAAAATGCGGTTGGACAAATTTTGAGCCGCTTCGAGGCCGCTGGCCTGAAGGTTATCGCCTGCAAAATGCAGCAACTGAGCAGCGAACAGGCCGAAGGATTTTATGCTGAGCACAGCGAGCGCCCGTTTTTTAAGGATCTGGTCGCGTTCATGACCTCTGGGCCAGTGTCGGTGCAGGTTTTAGCCGGCGAAAATGCTATTATGGCCAACCGCGACCTGATGGGTGCAACCAACCCGAAAGAGGCTGCGGCCGGCACCATTCGCGCCGACTTTGCCGAATCTATCGATGCCAACGCGGTACATGGGTCAGATTCATCGACCTCTGCGGCACGAGAGATCGCTTACTTTTTTAATGACAGCGAGATTTGCGCTCGTTAAATACGGAGATAATAGGGGTTTATGTCCCTAGAACCAGCGAGCAGTTTAGCCACCCCAGAGGTTGATAAGATCAATCTGATGGGCCTCTCCGCCTCGGGTCTCGGCGATCTTTTTGAGCAGATGGGTGAAAAGCGTTTTCGCGGTACCCAGATCCTCAAGTGGATTCACCAGATGGGGATCTGCGATCTCGATCAAATGACCAACCTCTCAAAACCCCTGCGTGCACGCTTGGCGGCGGTGGGCGAAGTGCGCGTGCCCGAAGTGGTCAGTTGCCAGGACTCGGTCGACGGCACCCGCAAGTGGCTGATCCGCATGGATGGCGGCAGTTGTATTGAGATGGTGTATATTCCCGAACGCGAGCGCGGCACCCTGTGCGTATCGTCGCAGATCGGTTGCGCGTTGGATTGCGCCTTTTGCGCCACCGGTAAACAGGGTTTTAACCGCGACCTGACCGCAGCAGAAATCATCGGTCAGGTCTGGATCGCCGCAGACTCGTTCAACCAGTTCGAAACCGCCGCGCCGCGCCGCGTAACCAACGTGGTAATGATGGGCATGGGCGAGCCGCTAATGAATTTAGACAACGTCGTCGACGCCATGAATCTCATGCTCGACGACAACGCTTACGGACTGTCCAAGCGCCGGGTAACGCTGAGCACCGCCGGGGTGGTGCCGGCGCTGGAGAAGCTTGGCGATGTTGCCGACGTTTCACTAGCGATCTCACTGCACGCGCCAAACGATGAATTACGCAACCAGTTGGTGCCGATCAATCGCAAGTACTCGCTCGATCAGTTTATCGCCAGTGCGCAGCGTTATCTCGAAAAAATGCCCGATAAGCGCCGCAAAATCACCGTCGAATACACCCTTATGGATCGGGTCAACGACCGCAGCGAACACGCCCGCGAATTGGCCGTATTACTCCGCGAGCTACCCTGCAAAATCAACCTGATTCCGTTTAACCCATTCCCCGGTTCCGAGTTCAAGCGGGTCACCAATACCGCGCTCAATCGCTTTAGGGACATTCTCCATGGGGAGGGTTACACTGTGACTGTGCGCACCACTCGCGGCGACGATATCGCCGCCGCTTGTGGCCAATTGGCCGGTCAGGTGAACGATAAAACACGCCGTCAAGAGCGCTACAAAAAGCGCCTTGAAGAGCAGCAGATCGTCAAGGTGATTGGCTAGGGTCATGGCGCTAAAACGCGGTCTAAAGTGCGGCTGCGTGAATGCGGGTCACCGACAATACAACCAAACAGGCAGAATCGTAGCGTAACCGATGTTTAGCGAAACTCCCATAGTGCGGCGCAAATCGCGACAGATCATGGTCGGCAACGTGCCGGTGGGTGGCGATGCGCCGATTTCGGTGCAGAGCATGACCAATACCAGCACCGGGGATGTGGCCGCGACAGTGGCGCAGATCGAGTCGATCCAGAAGGCCGGCGCCGATATCGTGCGGGTTTCGGTGCCATCGATGGAAGAGGCCGAGGCGTTTGGCGCGATCCGCAAACGGGTCAGTGTGCCATTGGTAGCGGATATTCACTTCGACCACAAAATCGCGCTGCGGGTGGCCGATCTCGGGGTCGATTGCCTGCGCATCAACCCCGGCAACATCTCCCGAGAGGACCGTTTGCGCGAGGTGATTGCCAAGGCCCGCGATCTACAGATTCCAATCCGTATCGGCGTCAACGCGGGGTCTCTCGGCAAAGATCTATTGCGCAAGTACAAGGAACCCACGGCAGCAGCCATGGTCGAATCGGCGATGCGCAACGTCGACTTGCTGGATAAATACGATTTTCAAGACTTTAAGGTCAGCGTCAAAGCGTCGGACATTTTTATGGCGGTAGAGGCGTACCGCTCTTTGGCAACAAAAATAGAGCAACCGCTGCACCTCGGTATCACCGAGGCCGGCGGGCTGCGTTCGGGCACAGTGAAGTCGGCGATTGGTCTGGGCGCACTGCTGTTAGACGGCATTGGTGATACCCTGCGCATCTCGCTGGCCGCAGACCCCGCCGAGGAGGCTCGGGTTGCCTGGGACATGCTGCGTAGCTTGCGCCTGCGTAGCAAGGGCATTCACTTTATTGCCTGCCCGAGCTGCTCGCGACAAAATTTTGACGTTATCAAGACGGTGAACGCGCTAGAGACGCGTCTTGAAGATATTACCGTGCCCATGGATGTGTCGATTATCGGCTGCATTGTCAACGGCCCGGGCGAGGCCAAAGAATCCGATTTTGGTCTGACCGGCGGCGATCCGGCGAATCTGGTGTACATCGACGGCAAACCAGACCACAAGATTGGGCAGGATGACTTGATAGATCGCTTAGAGCGCGAAATCCGCGCCAAGGCGGCCTCCAAACAGCAACAGATGGATACCGCCGCCAAGGACATTATCGCCAAGGCGTGATGCCGATGGCGGCGCACTAATCGGCTGGTTTGCAAATAGCCGTGTTAACGAACAGCAGTATTAGCCAATAACAATTGAGATGAGTAAATGAAGATCCAGTCGATCCGGGGCATGAACGATATTCTCCCGGAACAGTCCGCCACCTGGCAATACCTCGAGCACACTTTGGCCGAGGTGATGGCGGCCTACGCCTATCGAGAAATACGTTTGCCCATTCTCGAGCAGAGCGAGCTATTTAAGCGCTCGATTGGTAGCGTCACCGACATCGTCGAAAAAGAAATGTACAGTTTTGAGGACCGCAATGGCGACAACCTCAGCCTGCGACCCGAGGGCACCGCAGGTTGCGTGCGCGCCTGTATCCAGCAGGGTCTGCTGCACAACCAAACGCAGAGGCTTTGGTATCAGGGGCCGATGTTTCGCCATGAACGCCCGCAAAAAGGCCGTCTGCGCCAGTTTCATCAGTTGGGCGTGGAGGCGTTTGGCTTTGCAGGGCCGGAGATCGATGCCGAGTTATTGATATTGACCGCGCGCCTATGGCGCCAACTAGGGGTCGATCAAGCGCTCACGCTGCAAATTAACTCGCTCGGCGAAGCCGCGGATCGGGCGCGCTATCGCGAGGCGCTGACCGAGTATCTCGGCGATCGCCACGAGCAGTTAGACGAAGACAGTCAGCGGCGCTTGCAGAGCAACCCGCTACGCATTCTCGACAGTAAAAACCCGGCCACGCAGGCGTTACTCAAAGACGCACCGACGCTAGATCAATACATAGACGCGCCGTCGCAAGCGCATTTTGCCAAGCTTCGCGCGCTGCTCGATGCCGCTGGCGTGCGCTATCAAATTAATCCTCGGTTGGTGCGTGGGTTAGACTATTATTCGAAGACGGTGTTCGAGTGGGTAACCGATGCGCTCGGCGCGCAGGGCACGGTTTGCGCTGGCGGCCGCTACGATGGCCTGGTCGAACAAATCGGTGGCAAGCCCTGCACTGGGGTTGGTTTTGGTCTCGGGATGGAAAGGCTGCTGTTGTTGCTTGACGCCTTGGACGCTGTCCCCGATAGTGTCGGTCGCCAGATCGATGTGTACCTTGTGGCGGTCGGCGATGTCGCCGCCCAGGCATCGACCACTGCCGAGCAATTGCGCAGCGCGTTTCCCGGATTGCGGGTAGAGCAGCACTGCGCCGGCGGCAGTTTTAAAGCGCAGTTAAAGAAAGCCGACAAAAGCGGCGCCCAAATTGCTGTGATCCTCGGCGAAGACGAGTGCGCCAGCGGCAATTTTGGCATCAAGTATTTGCGCGAAAAGCGCGCTCAAGAGACGGTGGGTCAGGATCGACTGATCGGCAGTTTAGCAACTATTTTTGGTTAAGTGAGGAGTACCTGTGGCAGAACATGAAACTGAAGAAGAACAAATCGAAGCGCTGAAACGATGGTGGGCTGAATTTGGCAATCGGATCATGTTGGTGCTAGCGCTGGTTATTTGCAGTTATGGCGGCTGGCAATACGTTGACCAGCAACAGCGCGAACGCGCTGAGATTGCCTCCAACGACTATTCCGACATGCTCGACATACTCGACCAACAACCCCTCGGCACAGCGCTCGAGACGGCGGTCGGCGAGCAGATAGTGAACGCCGCGCAAGACCTAAAAAGCCAACATGAAAATTCTGGTTATGCCCATTTAGGGGCATTGGCAGCCGCGCGAGTAGCGGTTGAACAGGGCGATTTAGACACCGCCGCCGCCGAATTGCAATGGGCGCTTGAGCACAACCCAGATACGATTAAAGAGCGCGTGGTGCGACTGCGATTGGCCCGAGTTGAGGCGGCGCGAGGTAATTTCGACGCCGCGCTCGCGCTGGTACAGGGGATCGATCCCGGCGCAATAAAGTCGCTCTACGAAGAGGCCAAGGGCGATTTTTACGCCCAACAGGGGAATGCGGCGGCGGCGTTGACCGCCTATCAAGCGGCAGTCGAATCGAACGACTCACGCGACAACGTGATCGCCAGCGTGTTGCAAATGAAACTCGATCAAGTGACCGTTAGCAGCGAACCTTCGATGCCAGCCGATGAGGGTTCGGAGACTCTAGAGATACCCGCCGGTGCCAGTGACGACGCCGCACCTAGCGCAGCCGCAGACGACGCGGAGAGCACCCCATGATGCGCATGCAAGCGTGGCTGCAAATAGCGCTAGCGGCAACGTTGATATCCGGCTGCAGTTGGTTTGGGGATGATGACGATAACGAGATTCAACCAGCCGAACTCGAATCGTTCACCGAGCAGGTTGATATCAAGCGGGTATGGTCCAAATCTGTCGGTGGCTCCGACCAAAAATTCTGGCGCAGTCTCAGACCGAGCGCCAGCGACCAGGTGGTCTATGCCGCTAACCACCAAGGTGAGGTTAGCGCTCTAGCGGTAGCCGACGGTCAGCAGTTATGGCGCACCGACCTCGAAATCGGCTTGTCGGGGGGCGTTGGCTACGGCGCTGGGATGGTCATGGTCGGCAGCATCGAGGGCGAGGTCTACGCGCTGGATGCCGACGACGGCGGGGTGCTGTGGTCGAGTCAATTGAGCTCTGAAGTGCTCACCAGTCCGCAGAGCAATGGCGAGGTCGTGGTAGTGCAAACCATCGACGACAAAATTTATGCGCTGGACGCCGCCACCGGTGACGAGCGCTGGCAACACGACGGCGACGCGCCGATCCTGTCGGTGCGCGGCACCAGCAGTGCGCTGGTCACCGACACCATGGTGCTCGCTGGATTTGATTCCGGCAAGCTGATCGCCTTCAACCCAGAAAACGGCGCTCTGATCTGGGAGGCACGCCTGGCGCTGCCCAAGGGTCGCACCGAACTCGAGCGGATGGTAGATATCGACGGCGACCCACTGCTGGTGGGCGATGTCATTTACGCGGTCAGCTACCAGGGGCGGGTCGGTGCGATTACCCGCGGCACCGGTCGCAACCTGTGGTTTCAAGACAGCTCGTCGCACCAATCCCCAGCGCATGGACAAGAACAAATTTACGTGACCGAAGCCGACGACACCATGCGCGCCTTTCAGGCCGGCAGCGGCCGGCCGGTATGGGCTAACGAGCAATTGTTTTTGCGCCGACTGACCGCACCCACGGTGTTTGGTTCGACCGTCGCGGTGGCCGATGCCGAAGGTTATTTACACCTTTTAGATTCCGTTGACGGACACTTCGTCGGGCGCACCAAAGTCGATGGCAGCGGCGTTGCCGCGACCATGCTTGCTCGTTCGGATCGCCTTATCGTACAGGCCAACGACGGCTCGCTTACCGCCTACCGCATCGAGGCGCGTTAGTGACGCCCTCAGCACCCGGACTACCGCGGTCACCAACCGCGGTTTTTTTTAGCCGATGATCCCGGTCATTGCCCTAGTGGGCCGGCCAAATGTTGGCAAATCGACGCTGTTCAATCGGCTCACCCGCAGTCGCGATGCGCTGGTCGCCAACTATTCGGGCCTCACCCGAGATCGTAAGTACGGCGATGGCGAGATGTTTGATCGCCGCTTTATGGTCATCGATACCGGCGGCATTAGCGGCGAAGAAGAAGGCATCGACGTCGAGATGGCCGAGCAGTCATTACTGGCGATGGACGAGGCCGATGTAGTGCTGTTTATCGTCGATTGCCGCTCTGGCATCGTCTCTGCCGACTACATGATCGCGGAAAAATTACGGCGTAAAAACCGCTTGGTGTACCTGGTCGCCAACAAGATTGATGGCCTCGATCCGGCGGCCGCGCTGGCAGATTTTTATCAGCTTGGATTCGCGGGTATGTTCGCCACGACAGCAACCCACGGACGCGGTGTGCGCTCGATGATGGAGGAGGTGCTGACTGCGTTTGAGGTGCCCAACGATAACGCTGATGATCGCACCGACAGCATCAAGATCGGCGTTGTCGGGCGGCCCAACGTCGGCAAGTCAACGCTGGTAAACCGCTTACTCGGCGAGGATCGGGTGGTGGTGTTTGACCAACCGGGAACCACCCGCGACAGCGTCTATATCGACTTTGAACGCCGTGGCCAAAACTACACCCTGATCGATACCGCTGGGGTGCGCAAGCGTAAAAACATCAAACTGGCGATTGAAAAATTTTCCATCGTCAAGACCCTTCAAGCCATCGACGACGCCAACGTGGTGGTGTTGATGATCGATGCCCAAGAGGGATTGGTAGAGCAAGATTTGCACCTCATCGGCTCGGTGATCGACGCCGGGCGCGGACTGGTGATTGGGATCAACAAGTGGGATGGCCTCGAACCACAGCACCGCGAACACATCAAAGTCGAGATTAAGCGCCGCCTGATATTTGCCGATTTTGCCAAAGTGCACTTTATCTCCGCATTGCACGGCACCGGAGTTGGCAATCTGTACGACTCGATCGGGGCCGCCTACTCCGCCGCCACCGACACCCTCAGCGCCTCGCGCCTGACCAAGGTCCTCGCAGGCGCGGTTGAAGATCACCAACCGCCGATGGTTCACGGTCGACGCGTTAAATTGCGGTTTGCCCATGCCGGTGGTCGCAATCCACCGGTGATCATTATTCACGGTAATCAAACCGACGCGGTGCCGGCTCAATACACGCGCTATTTAGAGAAGATTTTTCGCCGCGAACTCGGGCTTCAAGGCACCCCAGTACGAGTCGAGTATCGTACTGGCGACAACCCCTACAAACACAAGGCGGTGGCCGCCGGTGATCGTCAGGGAATGAAGCGCAAAAAAATCGTCAAGTACAGCAAGCGCAACGATTAAACCACCCCTGCGAGTGCGCCGAATACACACCGAGCCGGTTTATGGCTGGCGCTCGTGCAGCAGGGTCAACGCGGTGGTGTCGGTGACCGCAAACACTATCTCACCATCGCCGACCTGCGCCTTTAACTGATCGCCGCTGCGCCCGTTACAGACCCAGGCCCACCGCAATCCGCGCATGTGAACATGCTTACTAGTGCATCGCTGACATTAATCGTCTCTTGCGTCCGATGAACTGAGTGCACGGCCCAACCGGCATAAAGTTATCGAATGCTATGATGGTGGTGATCATCGTGCCGAAGAGTCGGCCCGCAACCGACCGCGCCGACAGTGTGCACGTAGCCGCTGACGCTTATGGATTAATCCAATACACCACGGCGACCGCGTTTTGAATTGCTACCACATCAGTCTGCCGCGTTGCATCGATCGCCACAGTGTGATGACTCGATCGTTTGCCAGCCAATTTGGCCGCCAATGGCTTTTTGCTTGATTCAGTTGCACACTCCTAAAAGAATCCGAGGGGGTTTATATCGTGACTGATCAGTACATTTTTAGTTTGTTGATAATGTTCCAGAGCCATTTTATGCGTCTCGCGGCCAATCCCGGATTTTTTATAGCCCCCAAATGCGGCATGGGCCGGGTAGGCGTGGTAGCAATTGACCCATACGCGACCGGCCTTAATGCCGCGCGACATACGAAATACCCGATTGCTATCGCGCGTCCAAACACCGGCACCGAGGCCAAATTCGGTATCATTTGCGATCGCTAACGCCTCGGCTTCATCTTTAAATGTTGTAATCCCTAGGGTCGGTCCAAAAATCTCCTCTTGAAAAATACGCATACTGTTATCGCCGACCAGAAGTGTTGGCTGGACGTAAAAGCCGCCGGCGATGTCGGAGTCGACCGTGGCTGCCTGCCCGCCCATCAAAAACTCCGCATTCTCACTGCGCGCGACGTCCATATAGCTCATGATTTTATTAAACTGTTCCTCTGAGGCCTGTGCCCCTATCATGGTGTCGGTATTCAGTGGGTTGCCCTGAACGATATTTTTGGCGCGCGCAAGGACTTTGGCGATAAATTCATCGTAGATGCTCTCCTGCACAAGCGCTCGAGACGGGCAGGTGCAGACTTCACCTTGGTTAAAAAATCCCAATAAAAGCCCTTCCGCGCATTTGTCGATATAGTCACTTTCCTGTTGCATGATATCTTCGAAGTAAATATTGGGCGATTTTCCACCAAGTTCGACCGTGGACGGGATCAGATTTTTAGCCGCATTACCAAGGATTAAATGACCGACCGGAGTAGACCCGGTAAAGGCGATTTTAGCGATACGCGGACTACTGGCCAACGCCTCCCCGATTTCCGAGCCGTAGCCATTCAAAATATTGACCACACCTGAAGGCAGCAGATCACCTACCAGTTCCATCAATATCATAATTGAGCAAGGTGTCTGCTCCGCCGGTTTAAGTATCACACAATTTCCAGCAGCGAGCGCCGGAGCCAACTTCCAGCCGGCCATTAGCAACGGAAAGTTCCACGGAATAATTTGCCCAACAACGCCCAGAGGTTCGTGAAAGTGATAGGACATGGTATTGGCGTCAATGTCGGCTGTAGTGCCCTCTTGTGCTCGAAGACAACCTGCAAAGTAGCGAAAATGGTCAGCGAGCAACGGAATGTCGGCATTTAGCGTCTCGCGAATACTCTTGCCGTTATCGCAGGTTTCGACGTAGGCAAGCATCTCGAGGTTGGCCTCGATGCGATCGGCAATTTTTAGCAACAAGTTGGAGCGTTCTGTGACCGATGTATTACCCCACTCGTCGGCCGCTGCATGCGCAGCGTCCAGAGCTCGATCTAGATCAGCCTGACTGGAACGTGCGACTTGACACAATACGCTACCATTTATCGGCGATAGGTTATCAAAATATTGACCGTTATTAGGAACCGTCCACTCACCCCCTATGTAGTTTTCATAGCGCGGACTAAACGTGTGAAGTGCGTTATCTGTATTTGGCATAGCGTATAGCATAGATATTCTCCGATCGGGTATGGGTGCCCGAGTAAGCTTGGTCGCGAATGCTTACAATATAGTGTAAGTCACAAACTGAATTCAAGTCGGCGACTCAGCAGCAGCGTTGAATGGTCAACTCTAAAACGACCGATGAGTCGTCGTAATAACGATAAGAGTTGCTTACTTATTCGGGTAAGTAAATTGTCAGTGAACAGGCATTTTGGCGATATTTAAGCGTGCGTCATTACCCAGATTTTGTCTGAACGCGACCACAGGCATCGCTGGATTTCTGCGGTTGCAGTTGCGGGTTGTGAGTTGTGAGTTGTGAGTTGTGAGTTGTGAGTTGTGAGTATTTGATCTTTTTTACTATCCTAAATCACAGGCAAATGCGTCGACCCAGAGCGCTGGACAATAGCGACAATTATCTCCCTCTATGACCGCTACATCATCTCTGATGAGCTCTTCTATGCTGTTTTTTGGGTGAAAAGACCGGCCCTGAATTGTTATCCTAGTTTTAACCATGCTACCGTTTCGGCGTCTATTTAAGGCAAGCAGGTGCGGTGATGGGTGACGACATTGATGATATAGAGCAAAGTATCGGTGGCGCATATCGCCTATTAATCTTCGCGTTAAGCCTAGTTGGCTTCAGCTCCATCAGTGGGTGTAATGACGCGCCTACCCGACCCAATGATGTCCCCAAACGTCCCCATGTGATATTGGTCATGGCCGATGATATGGGCTGGGCTCAAACCAGCTATTATGGCCACCCACTCATAAAAACTCCCAATCTGGACGCTATGGCAAAAAGTGGGCTGCGAATGGATCGTTTCTATGCCGGTTCACCAAGTTGTACGCCCACTCGAGCCACGGTACTTACCGGGCGAACAAACGACCGGACGGGGGCATTTCGTGTTGGAAGTTATCTAAACAAACAAGAAAAGGTAATTTCAACTGCGTTCAAAGAGGCGGGCTATAAGACTGGTCACTTTGGTAAATGGCACCTCAATAGGGTGGGCACGGAAGAAGCGCTCGAGCATCATCCCCTCCCCGCAGATGACCCGCATAATCCAGGCGAGTTCGGTTTTGACTATTGGCTAAGCCACACCACTGGTTGGGACTTAGACCCTGAACTCAGCCGCAATGGCGATCGAGAGCAGTTTAAAGGTGAAGGTTCAGTGGTCATTGTCGACGAGGCACTGAAATTTATCGCCCGAGAGGCATCCGATAACACACCTGTCTTTGTCGTCATATGGTACTCGGCTCCCCACGGGCCCTGGGCGGCGTCCGACGAAGACATAGCCCCGTTTTTGGGTAAGGTCGATCGCACCTCAGCTCACGCTCATGGAGAGATTGTTGGCATAGATCGCTCCATCGGAAATCTAAGACAGGGCCTCCAAGATCTGGGTATTGCAAATGATACATTGATCTGGTTCACCAGCGATAACGGCGGATCGCCCAACCTCGATGTTCGGGTATGGGCCTCTAAGGACCCATTTGGCGGCGCTGGAGGACATGGTTTGGAAATGGAATACCCATCTGACTGCAGTGATCAAATCGATCCCGATCTAACAAGCTTTGAGGCCCGAGAGCTGCACGGTTGCATCAGGGGTTTAGACCCAGACAGCACCGGCCACCTTCGCGGATTCAAGAAAGATTTCTATGAAGGCGGACTGCGCGTTCCAACGATTGTTGAGTGGCCCGCAAACATCGTTCCCAGAGTGACAAATTTCACATCGGGGACGGTAGATATCTTCCCGACATTGATCGATGTCGCGGGACTCGACCCCAAGTCCATCAACAAAGTCCACGACGGAATCTCCTTGTCTGGGGTGTTCCAGAAAGAGTCAGAAAAGCGCGAACAACCCTTGGGGTTTAGGGCAAACGGGGGACTAATGTGGCTGGACAACGATTGGAAACTGGTAAGAAACGTCGATTATGACGGTAAAAAGTTTATTACCACCCCCTATGAGCTGTATAACCTCATCGGTGATCCCAGTGAGGAAAATAATCTAATCGACTTGCACCCCGATATCGCTGGACGCATGAAAAACGAGTATGCGGCATGGAGCCTGTCAGTCAGCCGAAGTGCATTTGGCGAGGATTATCCAGAGGGTGAGGTGCTCCCATCAGGACGCGAATTGACCCCGAGAATTGAAAGGGATCGCGAGAAAAATCAAACGCTGTGGCGCGAGGAAATAAAGCGATCAGAAATAACGGTGTTGCCTTGATCGGCCATGATGTTACTGGTCAAGATGCATTTGGGGACTCAGATCGGCTACCGCTGAAGCTAGGGTCGCCAGCACTATGGAGCCTATTGTTTTGTTCCAGCGGGTTGTTGTCAATTGCCGCTCAAGGCGACGAACCATACTCTCCCGCGGTGAGGCAAGCCTACCCCAACAATCTTTATTGGGGCGACACCCATGTACACACGTACCTGTCCTCGGACGCATACCCAATGGGCACCCGAATCACTTCGGACGAGGCGTATAGATTCGCCAGTGGCGAAAAAATTCACTCCGAAGGCCAATATGCCCAACTGTCGGTACCGCTTGATTTCATGATGGTGGCTGATCACGCCGAAAATATGGGCGTATTCCCTAAAATTGCTGCCGGAGATCCCGCGTTACTCAAAACAGACGCGGGTAAACGGGTTCTAGCTGCACTAAAGCAACTCCCTTCAGTAAAGGAAGCGCTCGCGTCTCCGACCGACGCCAAATATGAGACCGCCAGCGATAAGCTGCAAGGCGGTAAAACACTTAAAAATACCCGTTTTTCTCTCAGTGAGGACTTTAAAAAGCATACCTGGTACGACGTCATAGACAGCGCTGAAAGGCACAATAACCCGGGGCATTTCACAACCTTTGCCGGCTACGAATACAGCAGTGCCAACCTGCATCGTAATGTTCTTTTTGTTGGCGGACCGAACCATACCGAACAGATCATTCCCTTCTCAGCTCTCGACAGTGAAAATCCCGAAGATCTGTGGAGTTTTTTAGAAAAATACCGCAAAACCACTGGGAGCGATGTCATTTCAATACCGCACAACAGCAATCTCAGCCGCGGTAATATGTTTAAAACCACAACCTTTAATGGTGAAAAAATAACCATTCAATACGCAAAAACTCGGGCCTCGATTGAGCCTGTGATGGAAGTAACGCAGATTAAAGGCGACAGCGAGGCGCATCCCTCTATTTCCCCAGAGGACGATTTTTCAGGGCATGAAAAAGCCTGGTGGGACATGATGATGAAATTTTCAAAGGGCAAAGATGGCATCCAAGAAATAGACCAAGCCAAACAATCATTCGCTCGCAGTGCGCTCAAAGCCGGCCTCGCACTTGAGGCACGTGTGGGCGCCAACCCGTTCAAGTTTGGTATGCTCGGCTCGACTGATTCACACACGGGTTTAGCGACCGCAACCGAATCGAATTTCTGGGGCAAGATGGCTATGGATCGGCCTAATCCCTACCGTGCAAACCGGTCTGCAATTTATTCAGCAGCGGGTTACGCGGCGGTTTGGGCGAGCGAAAACACGCGGGAGGCGATTTTTGCAGCCTTCAAACGCCGGGAGGTCTATGCCACGACCGGCCCGCGCATTAGGCTGCGGTTTTTTGGCGGCTGGGATTTTCAACCCGACGATATTTTGCAACCCAACATGGCCGAGGTCGGCTACCGAAAGGGCGTGCCAATGGGCGGCGATCTGCTGCCATCTGAGGGCGCTGCCCCAACCTTTTTAGTGAGCGCAGTGAAAGATCCCCTCGGAGCCAATTTAGATCGCATTCAAATCGTAAAGGGTTGGCTGGATACCGCGGGCCAACTGCACGAAAAAATCTACGACGTCGGTTGGTCTGGTAACCGGGCGCTCGGAGAGGACGGCTCACTTCCTGTGGTCGGCTCAAGCGTCGACGTTGACAGCGCAACCTATCTAAACTCGATCGGAAGTCACACACTTGCGGCGCTATGGTCCGACCCATGCTTTAAACCCAGCGAGCCCGCCTTTTACTACATACGCGCGATCGAAATCCCCACGCCTCGCTGGACCACCTATGATGCGAGCTTTTATCAACTCCCCGCTGCACCCCTACCGCAGGTCATACAGGAGCGCGCTGTCTCTTCGCCAATCTGGTATACGCCGTGAACCTATAATCCTTAGGCCCATACTCGGTCTTTCAGTGTTACTTGCCATCTCAGGTATGATCACCGGGTCGGCATTTTCAAATCCAAATAGGTTGCAAAGATAAAAACACGCCCGTCGCAGGGCGATCACTAACAACCGCGGTGATATTAGAGGTTAAGTTTCAGCCGTTCGCTAATATTTTATCCATCGAATTAAGGCAGTTTTTTATCGGCCGGACAATTAACACAGCTAGAGCAGAGAAAATAATCCATACACACTCGCCGCGAGCGACAACTCATTAAAATAAAAGTTGGGGAGCATTACTCGACATAAATTTTTATGCTTGTGTAAAAATTCCTATTAGAAAAGAAAAAAATTAACAAAAATATATATTTATATTAATAGTGGGGGAAGTCGCTCGGCGAAAAAATTGAAGGAACACGCCATCCGGTTTACGGTTAATCCCTTAAAAGTAGTGCGAAATTTTGGAAGTTCTATGTTTTACAGACATTTGGAGGGGTATATGAAAAACAATAAGATAAGAGACTTACTAATCATCAGCATTCTTTTTCCTAGTTCGATGTGGGCAAGTGCTCAATCAAATGACACATCAGAAGCAACTATGGAAGAGGTTACCGTAATGGCCACTCGCCGCGAAGAGTCGGTGATGGAAATACCGCAATCGGTTCAAGTAATATCTCGAGAAATGCTCGAGCAGCCAATCTACAGCGATATTAGCGATATTTACAACCTCGTCCCCGGCGCCACCGCAGGCATTACTCAAGGTGGAAAGCTTCCCGTGGCAGAGGGCATTATGCTCAGGGGCAGCGGATTAACACAAACCAACGCCGGTGGCAGCATGCAACCGGTCGGTTACTACATTGATGACATCCCCTACATCGACATTGGTGGACTGACCCCGCCTCCGCTAGGCACTTTCGACTTCGCGTCGGTTG
>CAJIZO010000146.1 GCA_905181995.1 Flavobacteriaceae bacterium TMED48 | reverse complement strand
CTCGCTTTGCAGGGTATGCAACTGCTCGAAACCATCGGCCTACACCAATTAACAACGGCGGAGAAAAACCGTTTGAAAACGTCTCTTCTGAGGTTGATAGCATGAAAAAAGTGGTCTTTATGATGGTGCCCCTAATATGGCTCGCCGGTTGCAGCGAAGCACCCGCCGAACGAGACCTACCCACCGCCGTCCGTCCCGCCAAACTGTATACGCTGCAGGCATTTGATCAAGCGCGCGAGTACCGGCTGTTTGCGCGGATCGCCAACCGCGAAACCATCGACTTAAAATTCGAAGTTGCAGGCCAACTGGCGGCGCTACCGATTCGCGAAGGCGAAAAAATTAAGCGTGGCGATTTAATCGCCGAACTGGATGCCAGTGAGCACAAGTTAGCGCTCGATCGCGCCAACGCCTCGTTGACGCTGGCTCGTCAAGAACACCAGCGACTCGAAAAGCTACACGCCAAAGGGATACTCTCTACAGCCGCGCTCGACGAGGCTAAAACGCGCCACCAACTGCTGCGTATCGGCGTGGCCGAGGCTCGTGAAGTGCTCAAGGATTGCGTTATTTTAGCGCCATTTGACGCCTTGATTGTGCGCCGCTTTAAACCGGTTCACAGCGCTGTGATCGCCGGTGATGCGGTCGTCAGACTGACCCGCGCAGACACCATTGAGTTGCTCGCGGACGTGCCCGAAAAGCTCGTCACCAAAATCCACAAAAACGGCATTAGTCGAGCTTATGCGCGATTTTCTGCCAATCCAGACAGCGCCTGGCCCGTTACGCTAATCGAGCAAAATGCCGAGGTCAACCCGGCAACCCTGACCTACGAAACGCGCTTTGCGCTCGATCGTATACCCCAGTGGAATCCACTGCAGGGCATGACCGCGCAAATATCGCTGGCGCTGCCCTCGCTCGCGCAACAACTACTGGCACCGACCGCCGCGCTGCAAACCGATGTCGATGGCAGTTTTTTCGTGTGGGTGACCTCGCCCCCCGATTACAGGGTCGCCAAAAGACCGGTTAAAGTGGGTACGCCAAGCTCTGGTATGCTTCCGATCACGCTGGGTTTAGCGGTCGGCGAGACGGTCGTCGCCGCCGGCGGATCGGCGTTGCGCGCCGGCCAGCAGATTCGTCCGGTCGACGTGTCATCGACGCACAACAATGACTGAATTTGCCCTTAAAAATCCGCTCTATATTTGGCTGATAGCCGCTTTTTGTATCGTTGGTGGCTGGTATGGGCTAGACAATATTGGGCGCCTTGAGGATCCGCCCTTTCCGCTCAAGCAAGCAATCGTGTTTACTCAGTACCCAGGCGTTTCGGCGCTCCAAGTAGAGCAGCAGGTCACCGAAAAAATCGAACTATCACTGCGCGAATTGCCGTGGATTCATCGCATGGAATCGCGTTCCGTGCCCGGGCGCTCAGAGGTCGAGATTGAATTGCATCGCTGGGTGACGGTGGCGCAAGCGCCGCAGATTTGGGACGAACTGCGCCGCCGCGTATCAGAGGCCGCAGAGCGCCTGCCCAGCGGCGCAAAAACACCGCACGTCGAAGACGATTTTTCCGACGTCTACGGCATTTTATACGCCGTAGACATACCTTCAGGCTATACCATCGCCGAGTTACAGGATGCCGCGCGGCTATTGCAACGTCGCTTGCAAAACGTCAAACACGTCGCCAAGGTACAGCTCGACGGGGTTCCCGAGGAGCGGGTTTTTATCGATCTCGACAATGCCCAACTGGTTCAACTGGGTATTCCCCAGGGGCAGGTAGTCGGCAAAATTCGCGCACAAACAGACCTCAATGGCGCCTCGTCGGTGCGCAGTGGCGATCGCCGCATGCGCATAGCGCCCCTAGAGCAACACACCACAATAGCGCAGCTAGAGCAGATTCTAATCGGCGAGGGTGGTGTATCGCAGATGTTGCCGCTGGGCAGTCTGGCAACTATCTCTCGGTCCGAAACCGAGCAACCGCCTATTATTATTCGCCACAATGGCCAGCGCGTGTTCACCGTGGGCGTGTCGGTGGTGACCTCGGAGAACGTGGTCGAAGTAGGTCGCGTCATCGAAGAAAAAATCCGCAGCCTCGAAACACTCTTGCCAGTCGGCATGCAGATTCACCCGATCTATGAACAGCATCGGGTGGTCGACCGCACCATAGGTCACTTTTTGGATAATTTATCGCTGTCGATCATCACCGTGATCTTGGTACTGTGCCTGTTCACTGGCTGGCGCGCGGGTCTGCTCGTGGGAACCGTGTTGCTGCTCACGGTGATGGGGACCATTGGCTTTATGGCCGCTACTGGCATCCAATTGCACCGAATTTCTCTGGCAGCACTGATGATCGCCATGGGTATGTTGGTCGACAATGCCATTGTGATTGCCGAGGGTATGGTCACCGGTATGCAGCGCGGACAAACCGGTCGAGACGCTGCCATCCAAACCGTCGGCAACACGCGCATACCGCTGCTCGGTGCGACCATCGTCGGCATGGCGGCATTTTCGCCCATTGGTCTATCCTCCGATTCGACCGGCCAGTTTATGGGTTCGTTGTTCTATGTCGCCGGCGGCTCGCTGCTGCTGAGTTGGGTGCTGTCGGTGACCGTGATTCCCGCGCTGGGGGTTCATCTATTGCAGCGTGGCGCTGCGCCAAAAACAGATGCCACCATGTATTCAGGCGTGCTCTACCGCGTGTATGCCTCGTGTCTCGAGCGCAGCCTGACCCACGTTCGACTGAGTTGTGCGGTACTGGCGGCGATCGCCCTGGTCGGTGCAATGGGTTTTGGATCCCTCAAACAAGGCTTTTTCCCCAACCTGCCGACCCCGGTCTTTTATGTCGATCTATACTACCCCGAGGGTACCGATATTTTAGCCACCCAAAAAAACACCCAAGCAATTGAATCACAGCTCGAAACAAACCCGAAGATCACCGACATCAGTGCCTGGATAGGCCGTGGCGCCTCTCGCTTTACCGTAGTCACCATCCCGGAGCGGCCCAATAGCGCCTACGCGCAACTTGCCATCCGCGCCACCAGTCCGGCTGAAATTGACGCGCTGGTGGCTTTTTGCCAGCAGTTGCTAGGCAATCAGCCGGATCTTGATTTTATGGTTCGCCGCGCCGAAATGACGCCCGGAGGTGCCTGGAAACTCGAGGCGCGCTTCTCCGGCGATGACGTCGTTGTACTGCGAGCACTGGCGCGCGAAGCCGTCGCGGTTTACCGCGACCACGGTCTTATCGATACGCGCTCCGATTGGCGACAGGCAACCCTGGCGCTGGCGCCGGTTGTCGATGAGGCGCGGGCCCAGGCCACCGGCATCGATCGACGCGACCTAGCCGTGGCACTGGCGTCTTTGACCGATGGATTGCCGATTGCCACGCTGCGCGATGCCGACAAACGGGTACCGATCATCGCCCGGAACAGCCAGCGCAGCGCCCAATCGTCGCTACTCGACGGGCACGTCTGGAGTCGCGGCCAACTCCAATACGTGCCGCTACGTCAGGTGTTGTCTGAACCGCGATTGATCGCCGAAGACGCCACCATTTTGCGCCGCAATCAAATCCGCACCATCACCGCGCAGGCAAATCCGCCGCCGGACAGCAGCGCGGCCGAGGCACTGAACCGCGTGCGCACTGACATCGAAAACATTCCAAGGCCCATAGGCTATCAACTGGAATGGGGTGGCGAATACGAAGCCAATCAATTTGCCAACGAGTCTCTGGGTGTCAAATTTCCGGTAGCGCTGCTGATCATGGTCATTACCACGCTGATGATTTTTGGTCGCGTCAGGCAAACCCTGGTTGCCTGGAGTTGCCTGCCGCTACTGCCGGTGGGCGTGCTCGGCGCGTTACTAGCGACCCAACTGCCGTTTAACTTTCCGGCGCTACTTGGGTTGATTGGACTGATTGGTATGCTGCTAAAAAATGCCATCGTTATGATCGGTGAGATCGACCGGCGCACCACAGAGGGCCGCCTCGACCGACCGACCATCGTGGCCGCCTGCGTGTCGCGCTTTAGACCCATTACGCTGGCGGCGATGACCACGGTTGCCGGCATGGCGCCGCTGTTGTCGGACATATTTTTTCAATCGATGGCGGTCACTATCATGGGCGGATTGGCCATGTCGTCGCTACTCTCGCTGCTGTCAATCCCGGTCTTCTATACCTTAGTTCACGGCAAACAGGTTCAATCAGATCTCTAACCTGCTGGGGTACGCACTGGATCCAAGCCCCGCTGCTACCGCTCACCCATGCCCGAGCCATGGCACTGCTAGCGCGGGTTTGGGAAGGGGCTGCTCAATCCAGTGAGCGCGGGTGATCGATCACCCGATACAGGCCCAGCCAGGCGTTAACCTCTTTACTAGCGAGGTACTCGGATTTAAAAAACGCCTCTTTTTGCCACGCGCCGCACTCTTCTAACTGGCGGATTTTTGCGTCGAATCCGTGACTCTCGTAAATGCCCTCGTTAATCGTAAAACAGATCAGTCCAGCGGGCTTGGTAATCCTCACAAACTCGTCGAGGGCGTGGGCGGCAACATGCCCATAAGTGAAGGTGCCGACGCACATCAGTGCGTCGTAAGTACGATTGGCAATCCCCAGAGGCCGATTCAGGTCGAGCTGCTGTAGTTGCTGGTACAAACCCGCCGGAACGCGCTCTAAGAGTTTTGTTGAAAGATCTGCGCCGTGCAAATTGCGGTAGCCAGCGGCTGTTAGTTCAGCGCCCACAAGACCACTGCCACAACCGGCATCAAAGATCAGCATATTCCTGTCGGGGGCAAAACGCTTCAGGCTGTCGACGGATTCTTTTGGGCCGGTGTAATTCCAATCGAACATATCTATGTTGTATTGATTATCCAAACTCCAATCATCGTAAAAATCCCTTACCTCCTCGCTGTTCTCGAGGGTGTGTAAAGGTCGCTTATTGCCGATGTCTTTTTGTGCCACTGCGTCAGTCGCTCCGGTGTTTACGATGCCCTATACCGCGATAAGATCGATCTTACACGGCTGCGCCGATCGCCTCTATTTTATTAATGGTCGCTACCGCCTTTCAGTAGACCCTTAAAATACTCTGCTGAGCCGCCCCTAGGATCGACGAAAAGATTTAGGTACCATAGTGTTTTCGCGCTTTTGCTGTTTCGCCCATAGCCCCCTCGCCCATCTATTAGGAGTCAACCGTTGATTATTTTGCACGGCTTTGCCACATCGAACTACTTTAACATGGTCAAACATGCCCTCATGGTTAAGGGCTGTGACTTTGAGGAAAACACCATCTATCCGCAAGCGCCCGGTTTGCGCGCCATTTCGGCAACCGGAAAAGTGCCGGCGATCACCACCGCTAGCGGCCAACACTTGGCGGAAACCTCGGTCATCCTCGACTACCTCGAAGACCTTCACCCGCAGCCGAGGCTATACCCTGAAACGGCTGAGGCACGCGCGCAAACGCGCCAATTGATGAAAGTACTCGAGCTCTATCTAGACATTCCAGCGCGCCAATTACTGCCCGCGGTGTTGCGGCGGCAAGCGCCAGATCCAACGGTCGCCAAGCAAACCCAAGACAGTCTTACCAAAGGCTGTGAGATGGTCGCGCAATTGGTGTCTATGGCGCCCTATGCGCTCGGCGACCAGCTATCGATGGCAGATATTTTTATGCGCTACGCCCTATCGATTCCAACCATGGTAAAGCCTTTGCTGCCGGATTCAGATCCACTGCTGGCCGTACCCGGACTGGCCGAATGGCAAAAAATGATGGCAAACACCGACATTGCACGGCGCATAGATGCTGATCAAGCGGCCAATTACGCCGAGTTTATGGCCCGCATCAGCGCAAAATCCAAGTAAATTGTGCGCGCCTACCGATGCGATCAACAGCCGTCACTGCGCCTATTGTGAAGCGATAAATTCTGCCGCGGTCATGCGGTGGTAATGAATGCCGTCGACGCCCAAATCCACTGGATCGGGGTCGACAATGTGCACAGGTGCGTTGTTTTGCAGCGCACACTGCAGCGCTATATCGGTGATTCCCACGCTAAATGAGGTGCCTATAAATACCATTTTGGTCGCGCTTAGCAGCCAATTTTGGGCCACAGACATACGGTATAGCTCGGTGTAATACTCATCAAACAACAGTACAAAGGGCTTTAATGACTGGTTCATCTGCGGCGTTTGGGTAGTCGACGAGATACGGAACGCATCCAGCAATGCGGTCTTTAAATGACCGTCATCGTTGGCCGCGTCTTGGTTGTCTGCCACTTGCTGCCAAGGTGCGTCGAGCAGTTCTACCTCCGCCCCCTGATCGTGCAGCACGGTGACCTTGTCGAGTCGACCGTGGATCGGAATATAATCTACATTGCCGGCCTTGCCGTCGAGGCCATCGATATTTTGCGTAATCAACTTTTTGTCGGCCAGCCAGCGGTGCACGCGGTTCGGTTGCAGGTGCCTGTACTGGGCAAACCGACGGTAATACCAGAGTAAAAACTCAGCCGGGCGCTGCATATACATAGCCCGCGTTGCCATTTGTTGCGGCGTATAATTGGCGCTCCCGATAGTCCAAAAGCCGTCTTCCCCCCTAAAGGTTGGAATACCGCTCTCGGCGCTGACGCCAGCGCCAGTAATGTAAAGAGAAGGGTGCATAAAAAACGCTGCTAGCGATCATCTGAACCACTATCATGGCGCAAAACTAGTCGGCAGTTCAAGGTTGCAGTCATGCAATACTCGGCCACAAACACCGTGATTTAGACTTGGCACTGCCCACGCCGAACGCCTAGTGTGAACCCCAATTGCCGGATCCCATAAGCCCGTCGCTACCAGGAGTCGACGCGCATAATGGCATCCGCCGGTTGTGCCGGCGCCGGCTTAAAATCACTGCCCAGCGTATAGGCCACCGGTATCAGGGCCACCTGGGTGACCTCGTGGTAGGGAATGTTCAATATATCTGCGATCTCGCGCTCGTAGTGCAAGTGCGATGTGGTCCAGCAACTGCCCATACCGCGGGCTCGCGCGGCGAGCATAAAATTCCATACAGCGGGGATGATCGAGGCATACATGGTCGCTTGATAGACAAGGTCAGAAGACACATCCGGATGGTTTAAGCGCCCCCGCAAGCAGGGAATCAAAAGCACCGGAACATCTTGTATGCTGTCGGCCAAATAGGCGATGGACGTCTGCGTGCGGGCGTCGGCCGAGGGGTTGGCGGGCGGACCTTGGCGATCTTTCTGAGCGTTTGCCCGACGTTGCAAAAATACCTCGTGGCCCTTTCTATACCACTTTGCGATACGGCGTTTTTTTTCGGCGTCGCAAACCACCAAAAATTGCCAGTTCTGACCAATCGAACTCGTCGGTGCCTGCATCGCCAGTTGAACGCATTCCTCGATCAGGCTCATCTCGACCGGTTTGGTTAAGTCCAACCGCTTGCGCACCGATCGAGTGGTCGCCATCAATTGATCTGGGGTAAGGTGGTGCAAGGACATTATCATCCTCCTTTAAATCCGCTAGAGTGAAACGCGACGCTTTATTGTTGTATTGACGGGTGCGCGCGCTGGACACAGTCGTTCGGTGGCCATTGTTTATATGCAATGCATGTAAATATAGATCAGTTCTGGATAGCGCCGCTCGCCGCAAGCGCGCTGTAACAACGTCCAAACCAGCCAATAGTGGTGTTTATGATTTTTTGTAGCCAGCCGATCATGCTTATTAGCGTCGCGATAAAGCCGAATCTTAGGCGTTTGAAATCAATATAAACGCCACAGCGACTATAGAAATGAATAGCGAGAAAGACCGGCTTAAAACGTTAGAAAAGATCCGCCGAGCGTGTATGATTGCATAAAACCAACCGCCTTGCGGCGAAATGACTAGGTGTTAATGCGCTGTGAAATCTCTCGCTAAAACCATTGCCGTGCTACTGCTGTTGATCGCCATTGGGACGATCGTCAATACCCTGACCCACCCCAGTCGCCAGTTAGCGGTTGCGGGTATCCCGCCGATGTCGCTAGAGCGCGATGCGATCGTACCCCGACTGCAGCGAGCCATACAGCTCAAGACCCTGTCCCACGACGACAATCGGCTATTTGATACGCAGAGCTTTAAAGATCTCCACGCGCATATTTTTAGCAGCTTTCCGCTGATTGCCCAGCAGCTCGAGGTCGAGGTGGTCAACGAAATGTCGCTGCTGTTTTTTTGGCCGGGCTCCGACGACTCCCTCAATCCAGTCGCATTGCTCAATCACCTAGATGTGGTGCCGGTACAATCGAACACGCTCGATCGCTGGAAGGCGGCACCGTTTTCAGGCGATATTATCGACGATAGAATTTACGGGCGCGGTACCCTCGACGTAAAAAGCGGTGCCATGGCATCGCTTGAGGCGATAGAGTTACTGCTAGCTGGTGGCTTTCAACCCCGTCGATCGATCTATATCGCGTTGGGACATGACGAGGAAACGGGCGGTGCTGCCGGGGCCCGCGCCATAGTCGAGCGATTGAAACAACGCAATGTAGAACTTGAATTTGTGCTCGATGAGGGCGGCGCAATCGTCACCAATGCCATGCCCGGTATCAGCAATAAAATCGCTATGATCGGCGTTGCAGAAAAAGGATATACCTCTTTAACACTGACCGTTGAAACTGCGTCTGGGCACTCTTCGCAACCGCCGAAAGAGATGGCTATCGGCATCTTAAGTCGCGCACTGGTGCGTATCGAAGATCAACCGTTTCCGAGCCGTCTGAGCGATCCAGTAAGACTCAATTTGGAATACCTCGCGTCGGAACTACCCGCACCACTTAAATGGGTGGCGACCAACCTGTGGTTGTTTAAACCGATCATACTCGCGGCATTCGAAGGCGACCCCGCTCTGGGTTCGCAGGTTAAAACCACCGCGGCAATTACGCTGTTTAATAGTGGTGTCAAAGATAATGTGCTCCCCACCACCGCCGAGGCAACCGTCAATTTTCGTATTTTACCGGGAGAAACACGCCACTCAGTGATGGCACGGATTGTTCAAGTCGTGGACGACGAGCGGGTTAAAATTGACTATTTGGCGGGATTTGAAAGCAATCCATCGCCGGTCTCAGATTATCGGGGTTTGGGCTTTCAACTCATTCAAAAGACCGTCAGCGAGACCTTTAATCAGCAGGGTGCGGTGGTTTACTCGACGCCCTTTCTGTTGATGGGAGGCACTGATTCTAGGCACTACAAGAGCATTGCAAAAAATATCTACCGTTTTTCGCCAATCGATATTCAGGTGGCTGAATTACCCAGTATTCACGGTATCAACGAGAGCATCAGGGTACAAAATTACCTCGACATGGTTCGGTTTTATCATCGCTTTATCGGCAATTTAAACCAGCCGTTCAAACCCGATGCGGCGATCTCTGGCGCCGACTAAGGACGTCATGGTCATCGCCTTCACCGGCGCGCTCCTGCATCGGGCGCTTATCTGGATGGCCCAACGTTTGACGGATCGTCAAACGCCCTCTGGCCAAGTCTCTAGGGTCACTCAAAGCGCTTTATAGCGCCTACCAATCGTAGTGTAGATTAAGGCTCAATTGACGGCCAGAGGCTGGCGTACCGGGAAACTGCTGGAAATCCTCGTCGGTTAAATTTTCCACCGAGGAAGAAAATCGAAAACCACGATCGCCGCTCGGCGCCCATATCAACGACGCCGACGCGAGGTAGGACTCTGCTGAACTGGTGCGCAGGGGATTGCTCTCCTGCAATCGATATTCGTTGTCTAGGCGTAATTCTATGTCGTCGGTGATGGGGTATTGCACCGCCAAGGTGGCGCGATGACGAGCGAAATTCAAGGCGTAAAAGCTGGCGTCCACGGTGGCTCCACCGTAGTCTGAATGCTTGTCTAAAAAGTTGTACGCAGCGGTAATACTGAGGTCATTCCAAGACTCGCTAAACAACAGCTGTGCGCCCCACACATTAATGTTAACGTCATTCGCTTGGCGCGAGAATGGCGCACCGCTCGAATAGGTCCAATCGACTAAGTCGCGGTCGCGCCGATAAAACACCGCCAGTTTGGTGGTCCGGGTACCGGAGTGGTAACCCATTGTGATGGTCGCTTGGCCCGCTCGTTCGCGGCCGAGGCGAGCGTTGCCGCCAAACAAACCAGAGGGTCGTGAATTCAACGCAGTATAGCCGGGTAACTGCGAGCTACCGGCATACTCAAACTTTAAATATCGACCGCCCGACTTAGTAGGGTAGGAAAACTCTGCGCCGAGCATTGGCGACACCTCGTTGTCATCGCGGCTCGATAGATCGACCGAGACACCGGCGGTTAAGGTGACTTTGCGGTCAGGGGTGTTAACCAGTAACAACGACGGGGTCAGGCTCAACGTCGCGTAGTCGCGAGAGTCAAATCGTCCTTCGGTCAAATCGGTTGAGCGAACCAATTCATCCGACATCAATTGCATAGCGTAACGCCAATCCCAGTTACCGCGCTGAATAGCGCCCTGTGCGCCCATACCATAAACCCGCGTTTGATGGTCAAATGCACCGGTTACCGCAGATTCCTGCGTCGTTCGGTCAAAATCGTAGTCGTCTACTAGCTTGCGAAAGTAACCGCCAACCTCAAACCAAGCGTTCTCAGTACGCGCCCGATGAGTCGCCACTAACAGCGTCGTCTTTGTATGGTCAGTTTCTGCCAGTGTCTCGAATCCAGTGTAAGCGCCGGGCCAACCAAAGAACTTGTCTTGATAGGCGAAAATAACATCGGATTGGCTGTCGTCCGTTGCGCGTTGCAAGTGCAAATTGTAACGTTCGAAAGAATGGTCACCGTTGGCAATACTGCCGTCGCCGTCGGAAAATGCAATCGATCCCTGTAAGGCGAGATGCGCACCGCCCGTGTCGTCGCGAACCAAAGCGGCACGCAGGGATTGATTGTGTAAATTATCGCTGCCAGCGCCGATTCTGAGCACACCTCCGCGTTGAATGGTCGGTATCCCATAGGCGACGGTGGCGATGCTAGAATTAAATCCGCCAGTCGCGTTATTAATACCTGTGTGCACCTCCGGTGCGGACAGTAACGCCGGATCGATGGGTAGGCCGGCCGCATAGTGACCCGTCTGAGGATCGATGATGGTGAGCGCTCCAACTTTGAAACCAATATTTTCAAATAGACTACCTTGAACGGTAACATCCGCCTGGCCTTCGGCCAAACCTCTGGTTTGAAGTTCGATCGATGGGTCAAATCGCAACAAGGTGACAGCAGAGGCATAGGTGCCCGCAGGCGTATCGAGCGCAACTGTTTTCGCCTCGACCTCAATTTCGTCGATCCACTGCGTTACCACGGTATCATTTATCTCTTGCGCTAAGCCCGATGTAGCGAGCGCGCAAGAGGCGGCGACCGCGAGTAGATTTATCGATGATTTCACTTTTGACTCTCTTAGGTAATGGGTTGATTCAAGCACAATTTTTCTGAGGGGGGGGTGCCGTCAAGAGTTGTTACTAGACGCTCTCCATGGTCTGATTTTGAGGGGCATTCAAACGACGCATCCCAACGTCGAGAGCATAATAAGCGACAGTCATTATATGTCAACCAGTTATTTTTATAATGGTTAACAACGA
>CAJIZO010000145.1 GCA_905181995.1 Flavobacteriaceae bacterium TMED48 | reverse complement strand
GTTTGCATGATCGAACGTGCCACAAAATTACCTTTTAACAATAGTGATCCTTAAGGGTGCAAGGGCGCTCAAACCGCCGACGAACATGCCCGCCATCCGCAGGACACCAGCGCGCTTTCCTCGCGTCGTTCACCGGCAGTCGCTGGACGGTGAACGTCACATAACGACGCTATCCTCGCGCTGGAAAAAAGGCCATCTGGCGTTCAGTTCGCGCGTCCAAGTCGGTTCGGCAAATTAACCGCTTTTTGAATATTTGTCCATGCTCATCGACTACAATAGTCTGACATAGCGGTCTGACATAGCAGCCTGACATAGCAGTCTGGCTAATTTCAAAAAAACCGTCAATAACCACTCTGTGGAGATTTGGCCACACCGCCAACCCATCGATCGGACTAAGGGTCGATCTGACTAAGGGTCGATCGGACTAATGGTTGATCGACCTATTCACAACAACGCAACATAGGATACTGACATGTCTCAATTTAACAACGTAGCGGTCGATGTCGCCGCCAACGTCTATTTCGACGGCGGCGTCATCAGCCGCTCGGTCCATTTCGCCGATGGTAGCCATAAGACCCTGGGCGTGGCATTGCCCGGCGAATACCAATTCACTACCGCGGTCGAGGAGTTGATGGAATTTTCGTCCGGTAAGGTTGAGGTTTTGTTACCCGCAGAATCGGCGTGGCAAACTATCACCGCTGGCATGTCGTTTACGGTGCCCGCTGGAGCGACCTTCCACTTGCGGGTTCACAGCATCAGCGATTATTGCTGTTCATACGCGCGCTCATAACCGTCAGATCGCAGTAATGGCAGATGCTCAAACTGGAAAGGGTATCGACACGCGACTTCATCAAGATGCGCCATTACTGCGAGTCAAATAGGCTCGGCATTCGGGATTCTGACCTCAATAGCGCCGATGAGGCGCGCTTGGCCTTGATGCTGTGACGAATAAAAACCACAATAAAGACCACCGTCATCAACACCACAATCGTCGGCGCTGGTGCGCTGTCGATATAAAAACTCAGGTAAACCCCAGCGAATGAGGTCGATAGGGAAATACTCACCGACGCGATCACCATCGATTGGAATTTTTCGGTGAGCAGATGCGCCGTCGCTCCCGGCGTGATCAACATCGCTATCACCAAAATCATACCGACGGCCTTTAGCGCGCCCACAATGGTCAACGACAACAGCGACAAAAGGCCGTAGTGCAACATCACCACCGGCAGACCAATGGCCTTTGCATGCTGATGATCAAACACGAAGGCCAACAGGTCGCGGCCTTTTAATATCAACGCCGTGACCACCAGTAGGGTGATCGCGCCAGCCTCGGCAACATCTCGCCAACTGAGTCCAAGCACGTCGCCAAACAGCACATGATCGAGGTGCACGGCAGATTCTATTTTGGTCATCAGCACCAGACCCAAGGCGAACATACTGGAAAAAACCACCCCCATGATGGTGTCCTCTTTAAGCCGACTGTTTTCTTTCAGAAAGCCGGTCGATAGTGCGCATAGCATGCCCGCCGCAAACGCACCGATGGCGTAGGGGAACCCCACCACATAAGCAATCACCACCCCCGGCAACACCGAGTGGGAAATAGCATCGCCCATCAGTGACCAGCCCTTTAAGACCAAAAAACAAGACAACACCGCGGTCGGAACAGCGACCAGAAGAACGATGTAAAACGCCTGTTGCATAAAGGTGTAGGTAAAGGGTTCCAGCAATAGATGTAGCCAATCGGTTGCATTCATTTGATCACTCCGCCCGGTTCTGCTGGGTTACCAGCAGCGGACAAAGGTCATAGGCCAAATCAATATTCTTGCGGATGTTTGCGCGTTTTCGCGCGGCCAAATAGCCGTGCTTGGGCGCCAGTAAAAACACCAAGATAAAAATTATGGCTTGCAGTACGACGATAATTCCCCCGGTCGCGCCATCGATAAAAAAGCTCAGATACGCGCCCAAAAACGAGGTGCAGGTGCCGATCAAAACGCTCAGCACCACCACCTTGCCGAATCGATCGGCGAGTAAATACGCAGTGGCGCCCGGCGTCACCACCATGGCGATCACCAAAAACGCGCCCACGGTTTGTAGCGCCGCCACCGTCGATGCGCTGAGTAACGCGAAGAAAATGATTTTTAAGCGATGGGGATTTAAACCGATGCTTCGGGCGTGGTTTTCATCGAAAAAGACCACCAACAGATCGCGCCACTTGGTCGCCAACACCAGCAGTGACACAACGCTAATAATCAATAATTGCAATGAGTCTGCCGGCGTGATGGCCAAAATATTACCCAGCACTATAGTCTGGATATTGACCGAAGCCGGCGATATCGAGACCATAAATAGCCCGAGGCCAAAAAAGGAACTAAAAATCAAACCGATAATGGCGTCTTCTTTTAGTTTCGAGCGACGACTCAGAAACAACATGGTACTGGCGGCCAATCCCCCCGCGAAGAAAGCCCCCAACGCAAATGGCAAACCAAGCATATAGGCGCCCGCAACCCCCGGAACAATCGAGTGCGACAGTGCATCGCCGATCAGCGACCATCCCTTGAGCATCAGATAGGCACTCAAAAAGCCACAGACCCCACCAACCAGCGAACTGATCACCATGGCGTTGACCATGTAACGATATTCAAAGGGCGTCGTCCAATCCACTATTTTGCCTGTTCCGCCCGTGTTTGAGCCGATGGACCATCATCACCGTAGAGCACCACGGGGCGTTCGTCGTCAGATAGCACCGTTACTTGGCGCCGATCGTCATCGTCGTGAAGTTGTTTTCCAGTAAGAACAAAGCGACGAAGTACGCCACCAAAGGCACGCTGTAAATTTTCCTGAGTGAATACCTCGCGGGTCTCACCCGAGGCCAACACCGTTCGGTCGATCAATACCGCTCGATCGCAAAACTCAGGCACACTGCCCAGATTGTGGGTCGATACCAATATCACCTTGCCCTCGTCGCGCAGATCTCGCAACAGCGCCATGATCTGTTCCTCGGTCTTGACATCAACCCCGGTGAAGGGCTCGTCGAGTAACACCACCTGACTCTCTTGAGCCAGCGCACGAGCCAGAAATACGCGTTTTTTCTGGCCGCCAGACAGCTCGCCAATCTGGCGATGACGCAGCGCTTCCAAACCGACGCGCTCGAGCGCAATGGACACCTTTTCGCGGTCAATTTTTCGCGCCATGCGCAGCATGTTCATATGGCCATAACGCCCCATCATCACGACGTCTTCAACCAGCACCGGAAAATCCCAATCAATTTCTTCGGACTGGGGCACGTAGGCCACACGGTTGCTTTTTAGCGCCAGCGGAACTGGCAAGCCAAGGATTTCCACCGACCCCTTGGCCAGCGTGACAAACCCCATAATAGATTTAAACAGCGTCGATTTACCGCTGCCGTTGACCCCAACTAGCGCGGTAATCGAACCTACCGGCAGCGTAAAGCTGGTATTGTGCAGCGCCGTGTGACCATTTTTATAGGTCACCGTGATATCGTTGATATCGAGTCCGATCACTGTTCCAGGCCCGCGGCGATGGTGCTCAAAGTAGTGGTTAAGAGATCGATGTAAGTCGGCACTGGGCCGTCGACTGCGCTCAACGAATCGACATAGAGGACTCCAGCATAGCGCGCGCCGGTCTCTCTTGCCACCTGCTGCGCCGGTTTAGCCGACACCGTGCTCTCGCTGAATACGCTCTCTATTTGATGCTTGCGGACGCTGTCTATGACCTTGCGAACCTGCTGCGGCGTGCCCTGCCCGTCGGCGTTGATCGGCCACAGATAAAGTTCTTTTAAATCGTAGTCGCGGGCTAGATAACTAAATGCGCCCTCGCTGGTCACCAGCCAACGACGCTGTTTCGCGATGTTTGCGATTCTCGCCCTAAACGGTTCGACCGCCGCCAGTACCTCGCTTGCGTAGCGCGCAGCATTGGCATTATAGATATCCGCGTTGACGCTGTCGTAACGCACCAGCGCACGACGGATATTGTCGATGTAGATTAGCGCATTGGGTGCCGACATCCAGGCATGGGGGTTCGGCTTACCCGAGTAAGGCCCCTCGGAGATGCCCATCGGCTGGATGCTATCGGTCACCACCACCCGCGGTAAATCGCGCAAATTTTGGAAAAACTTATCGAACCACAACTCCAGATTTAAGCCATTGTAGAGTATCAGTTGGGCGCCCTGCCCGCGCCGAATATCGCCCGGTGTGGTTTGATAATTATGAATTTCAGCATCGGGTTTGGTGATCGACTCAACCACCGCGGCATCGCCAGCGACGTTGCGCGCCATATCGGCGATCACCGTGAACGTGGTCAGTACCTTGAATTTTTTATGGGTGACTTTTTCCGCATCAGCTTGTTCAGCAAAAGCACCACCACAGCAAAACGCAAACAGGCTTACAGCCAATCGCGCCCACTGAGCTAAACCGCACATATTCATCCTTATTGGGTATTACGTTGACGTGGCAGAGGTTATCTCCAGACTGCATTTGTTCAGGGAAAATTAAGCTTGAAGACCACGATAAGACCAAGCAATTAGTATACAACAAAGCACTCGCCACCTACCAGTTGTCGGGGGGTTAAAAAGCGCTGTCACATTTAACCCCGCTTTCGCATCAACTCGCCTCTTCAGCATATTTTTTATCGACCCATGGGACAAAAATAACACCCAGCGAATCAAAATTGGACGACTAGCGCCACCAGTACCCAGTGATAGTGCCCACCGCGTGCAATCCGCGCAAAAACACCCAAGGTGTTGGCACCTAATAACCAACACCCAACTCCACGCGGAATATGGCCTGTTTTAAGCTATTATTAAGCCTGAGTAAAACATCGGGATTACATGCGGCTCGGGGTTAGTACGGATTTGCTGCAAAGCCAAAATACGCGCCCGATTGTCGGCGGTGCGCTTTGCCGGCTATGCTAGGCTGTGAATATGCTATTCGATTTGCCAAACCATAACGAGCTCTATCAGGCGTTGCTAAAGCGTGATCCCAGATTTGATGGTCAAACCTATGTGGCGGTTTTAACCACCGGAGTGTTTTGCCGACTGACCTGCCCTGCGCGCAAACCAAAACCCGAAAACTGTACCTTTTATAGCACCGTTGCCGAGTGCATCGAGGCGGGGTTTCGACCCTGCAATCGATGTCATCCGCTGCGTCCCAACGCCTCGGCGGACCCGTCGATTGGGATGTTGTTGCAGGCCTTAAAGGAGCGTCCTGAACACCGCTGGCGTGAAGGCGACATTGAGAAAATGGGTTTCGATCTGTCCACGGTACGGCGCAGTTTCAAACGCCAATACGGCATGACATTCCTAGAAATGGCCCGTCAGAGACGTCTGCGCGACGGGTTTGAAGCCCTATCGGATGGCGGCCGTGTGATCGATGCCCAGATGGATGCACGCTTTGAATCGGCCAGTGCGTTCCGGTTGGCCTTTGCAGGTATTTTGGGCTGCCCTCCGGGCCATTTAAAACCCAACGCAGTGATGTTGGCGGATTGGGTGACAACGCCGCTGGGGGACATGATCGCGGTCTGTAGCGCATCCCACCTGCACCTGCTGGAGTTTGTCGAGCGCAGAGCGCTGCAGCGCGAGGTGGCGGTGCTTGCAAAGCTCTGCAAGGGTGATCTGGGCGTTGGAAAAACCCCCAGCAGTGTGCAAATTCAGGGCGAATTAAAGGCCTTTTTCAACGGCACCTCGGCAGAGTTTAAAACGCCTCTGGCGTTTGGCGGCACGCCGTTTTATCGCCAAGTCTGGGAGGCCTTGCGTGGCATTCCCCCAGGCACAACGCGCAGCTATGCCGAGCTCGCCAAAACCATTGGCCGACCGACCGCGATGCGCGCCGTGGCCCGAGCCAACGGCGCCAACCCACTTGCCCTAGTGGTTCCCTGCCACCGTGTGATCGGCGCCGACGGTTCGCTGACCGGCTATGGCGGCGGTTTATGGCGCAAACAACGGCTACTGGAAATTGAACGCCTCTACAGCCCACCTAAACCAGCGACAGCTCCTTAACACCTTAGATGAAAGTGTCAGCATCATATCGCCGGCACGCTCTGCCCTTGAGGAGTCGGTTAATTCGCCGCATCCGCTTGCAGTTGGTTGTGTGCCCACTGCGATGCGAAGGCAAAACTCAGGGCAAAGATGTTTGCCACGCTGGCAAACACGATGAATTTTTGCATGGTGACCTGAGTGACCATCGCCGCTTCGCTCTCCATCGCATTGGTTGCCGACAGTTGAAAGATCACGTAGCCGACCACAGCGCAGAGATACATCAGGGTCACCAGAGCGTATTTTTTTTCGATTGGGCTACGCAAAATCACGATTAAATACAGCAGCGTCGCCGGCACCATCAGCCGGAAGGCGTTCAGGGCGAAAAATAAATGTGGATCGATGTAGAGATCCCTTGGCGTTAACCCAACGCTGGCAAAAAACAGCGTTCCAATCAGGAAAAAAATTGAACCGAGCCAGGCCAGGCGGAAGTTGATGGCGTCGGCGCGGAACAGTCGCGGTACGAACAGAAAGCTGACGCCCACGCCAATGAACAAAAACAGACCGCCGTTAAAGAAAAACGCCGAAAAAAAATTTAACGCTCCGGAGTGCGCGGTATAACCGCCGAGGTCGCTGAAAAAATTGTGCGTGAAAGAGTAGCCTATCTGATCGGGGTTGTGAATGTTGCCCCCCGGGTAGCAGAGCATGGCGATCGTCACCGCCACCACAAAGGCAATCGCCACCGCGCGCAGTACGCTAACCGTCCAAAAGTACCGCCAGAAATCATCCGCTGACACCGCGCTCACACCACCTTGGTCAGGGGTCATTGACGTCGACGTTAACATACTCTCTGTCAACCCGCCGCGGCAGCAGTCATGGTATGAGTAAAGGTCTCGGCGCAGGCAAAAATCATGCTCTTGCGCTCTGGGTTCAACTTGCTTAAGGCGCGCGGCATGATCGACAGGCGCGGATTGCTCTTAAAGAATTCGAGGTTGTCTTGCATAAACCGCCAATACAACCCATCGACAACATCGCACCATGGCCCCTTCTTATAATTACTCATTTTAAGCAGGTAATTGGAGCCGCACAGATATGGCTTGGTGGCAAACAGTCCACCATCGGCAAAGCTTCCCATGCCATACACATTCGGCACCATCACCCAGTCGGAGGAGTCGACAAACATCTCCATAAACCAGCGGTAGATCTCATCCGGATGAATCCTCGACAGGGTCATCAAATTGGCTATCACCATCAAACGCGGAATATGGTGGGTATAGCCGTCGTCGCGACAGGCGATGATCGCATCGTCCAGCGGCGGAATTCCGGTGGTACCCAAATACCAGTGATCGGTTAGGCGGTTGTCGTGACCCCAAAAATTTGACCGCGCCTGCGTATCTCCGTGCGAATGGTAAACGCCGCGAATAAATTCACGCCAACCAATAATTTGCCGGACAAATCCCTCCACCGAATTGATCGGTACCGCCTGTTCGTCGGCGTAGGCGAGCGCTCGGTCAACCACTTCGCGCGGGGTCAACAGACCCATGTTCATCAACGGGCTCAGGGCGCTGTGAAATAAAAACTGATCGCCGCTGTGCATAGCGTCTTCGTAGGTCCCAAACTGAACAAATTTCACCGCTAAAAAGTGCTCCAGCCACGCCAGTGCCTGCCCGCGCGTAGTCGGCATCCATAGGTTTTCCATCGACCCCGGATGATCAGCGAAATGCTGCTCAATCTGGAGTTTTAGGGCGCCATTAGCGCTCTCGGTTGGCGGCGGAAGGCTCGGCAACGCGATGTCTTTGGGCAGTTTTTTGCGGTTGTCTTCGTCAAACGACCACCTGCCCCCGACGGGTTTGCCATCACCGTCCAAAAGAATCGCTAAGTCGGTGCGCATCAATTGGTAAAAACTCGCCATCCGCAGGGCCTTTTTGCCCTCGGCGAAGGCGGCAAATTTATCCCGAGAACAGAGAAACATCGGACTGCTGTGCTGCTGGTGGAAGTACTCTCCGGCGGCCAGAAATTGGTCGATTTTAGCGGCAAAAAAGTGGTCTTCGATCTCAAAGTACGCGACCCGATTGATATTTTCTGCGGCTAAAACGCTGGCCAACTTAGCGGTGTAATCCTGGGTAAAATCGTCGTCGTCGATAGATCGATAAAAGACCTGATAGCCAAGCATTCTGAGCTCATCGCGATAGGCGCGCATGGCGGTAAAGAACATCAGAATCTTCAGCTTGTGATGTCGATGTTCGCGGCATAGGCCCAGATCTTCGGCCATAAATATTCGTCGACAGCGAGTTTTTAGCAGTTCGTCCGGCGGGAATAATTGGTTGCCTAGAATGAGCAGTAAAGTCTGATCGCTGGCTTTTTCTATCACGGCAATTCTCAATGCTAAGTAATTTTTAGGGTATTGTTATCGGCCCGCTTAGGGGGTCTATGGTGACGTACTGTAACCGAGATTACCATCGTCACTCACAACATCTCGCTCCTAGATACGCTTTATAGCAAGAATTTCGATCAAATCACCACCCAAAATAGTCGAGCAGGAACCCCTCGCTTCGCCAATCATACCCAAGCGCCCAAACAGCAGCCATGCGTCAGTTATAGCACCGGCGGCGGATCATTGGTCGCGCGCTTGCTGGACACAGCGTGCGCAGCTAAAAATCGCCATGGCATCGCTATCGCCACGGGAATGCGCCACTGGCGCAGCGGCAACCCCAACCCCGACACCAGAGGTCGATGCAACGCAATAACTTGCACCGACAATGCCGCACAGGGTAGTCTAGAGCAGATGTGCCTCCCGCAAGATCACTCGCCTAAAATTGTAGCAGCCATTTTATGCCGAAATTTTTACCCGGCAAAGGGACTTCGTCCTTCACAAACGAGGCATGATTCCGCGATGTCTCGTCGAGCAAGTTATTGCCAAAAACCACAATCGACATATTTACTTGAGCGCTTAAAGCCACAGACTTGCGGACGTTAAAATCCAACATACTGTAGCCATCGGTGGCAGTTTCATTCAACCCTAGATCGGATTGTCGCTCCACATCCTTCCACGACAAGAGCGCTTTAAGCGTTTCGTCTTGATAGCTTACGGTGTAGATATTTCTCTCGGGCACCATTCGCGGTACGTAACCACCATCGGCAAATTCTGCAGAGACCGAATCGCGACCAAAAGACATCGATAGCTCACCGCTTGCTAGCTGAAAAACCTTACCGAATTCCAATTCATACCCGTCGAAATCGGCATCGGCCTGCATATAATTTGCCAATATCAAACCACCGTGATCTTCACCCGCATGCTGATCGTGCTCTTCGCCGCTCTCGTCCATCAGGTAAACGTAGTTGTGCAGATCATTTTTAAACAGCGTTAACGAGCCAAACAAGCCAGCACTTTCATAGCTCAACCGCAGATCGATGTTTTTAGATTTTTCAGTTTTCAGTTGATCGTTGCCGACCTCAAATCTACCGGTTGCTAGATGCGGTCCATGCATAAACATCTCTACCACCGATGGCGCCCGCTCTACTTGCGCATAACCCAGAGTCAGCTCGAGCGTCTCGCTGATATCTCTACCCAGGCTGAAAGCAAAACTGAGGTTATTCCTGTCTTGATCAACCTGCTCGACCTCACCCGCGCCCTCGTCTTCATGCTCATTATCATGCCCATCTTCATGCTCATCTTCATGCCCATCTTGGTGATTAATAGAGCCCTGCCGGTTGATGTGATCGTATC
>CAJIZO010000144.1 GCA_905181995.1 Flavobacteriaceae bacterium TMED48 | reverse complement strand
TGTAGATCGCGCGCGCTCACCGCAAAAAACCACCGATGGCGACGCTGTGATTGTGTTGCCGATTATCGAGTAACTGCATCCTTCATCGCTGACCGGAGTAAAATGCCAATGGCGAGCTCCGTGGCGGCGTAACGGTGGTTAAAAGAGTTTTTTACAACTGAAGTCGACGCTCGCTCGCTCGCTGTACCAACTGATTTCGGCATCTTGGATGGTCACCTGAATCCCCATGTTGCGCGCGGCTGACGCGGCCATGGCCATACTGGCATGATCCGGTATCTGCCAAATACTCAGGTGTTCAAAGCGCTGAACCTGACGGCGCGCCTGTTGCCACCAAGGCTCGACGGCGCTATCGCCATAGGCATAAAGACAGACCGCTTGGGACTGCGCGCAGGCCTTGCGAATACGCTTTTCACTCGGTGTTCCTATATCGATCCACAATGCGACATTGCCGTGTAGGTTTTTTGCCCACAGGTCGGGTTCATCGTCGGTACTGAGACCGCCACCAAATTGCAGTTCGGGACTGGCATGTAGCGCATATGCGAGCAAGCGGAGCATCAATCTTTGATCGGTTTCTGAGGGGTGTTGGGCGACGGTAAGGTGGTGTTGCAGGTAGTAATTGCGATCCATATCGGTAATGTTGAGGTCCGCCTTACAAACGCGCGAGTTGGCCGCCATGTGCACTGTCCTTTTGATGGTCTGGATCGCCGGTTGCGCCGCTAAAGCGCGCAACCGGTTGTCGGCCTTGATTTGCTCGAGCTGACGACTGGCCTTACTGCTCGATCAAAACGGTCGCGGCACTATAGCAAGCAAACCCTAGCGGTTGCGAGTATGGGTTCTCAATAGCCGGCTTTTTTCCATTTGCACCTCGGGGTGTTGGCGATGGCCCCAAAGCTTGTCGCGCGCGCGCGCGCCGCTCGCCGCGATATCAACCAGCGGCTCGGGATAGTCGACGCCGAGCGCAAAATTGTTGAAGACCTGCTCAAACGGTGGCATCAACCACGGTTGATGGAGATAAGCGCTGGGCAGATTGGTCAGTTCTGGTAGCCATTTTTTGATAAACTGCCCACCGGCATCTTGATCTTGCGATTGCTTTACCGGATTGTAGATACGTATCGTGTTTATGCCGGTGGTGCCAGCTTGCATCTGTACCTGAGGGAAGTGGATGCCGGGTTCGTAATCGAGGAATTGTCTGGCTAAAAAAGCCGCGGCGATACGCCAATCTTGATCGAGATGATGACACAAAAAGGATACCAACATGGCGCGCATGCGAAAATTTAGCCAGCCGCTATGGATCACACAGCGCATACAGGCGTCCACCAGCGGATAACCGGTATCGCCACTCTGCCAGCGACGGATGAAGTCGTCATTGGGCTGATGTTGAAGTAACTCAAAGCCGCGATTGATGCATTCATCTTCGTAGCGGCACTCGACTTCAAATTTTTGTATAAAGTGACAGCGCCACTTTAAACGCGTGGTAAAGGCGGAAAAATTCTTTTTGTGTCGTGCATAATTAGGGTGCTGGATGATGTACCGGTAGACCTGTCGCGACGACAGATTACCCCAGGCCAGGTAGGGCGATACTCGACCGCCAGAGGTTCGACTGGCGCCCGGTTTGGAAATGTTTTGCATGTAGCAGTGGCCGCGCTCCGCGGCAAATGACGACAGATAGGCCCAGGCTTTAGACTCTCCTGGCGGTTGCATCTGTGCGGGGTAGTCGAGCAGGGCGTCGGATAGATCGGCTGGCAACGAAAAAGGGTGTTGTACCTGGATCGTCGGGTGTCGCCGATAATGATTTTCGATCGGTGCCGTGTCAACGCTGGCAAACCATTGCCGGTCCCAGCCGCGTCGATTGCGACTGCCGCGGACGACACCGCCGGTTTGAAACTGTTGCCAGTTTGTGCCCGAACGCTTTAGCTGCGCCGCCACGCCGCGATCACGCTCCCAAGTCTGCAGCGTCCCCGACTCTTGATAGCTGTAGACCGAGTCGACTGGGTAGTGGTCACAGAGCCAAGAAAATACCTCTATCGGATCACCAAAAAAAACTTTAACGTCCAATCCAAAGGGCTTTAAACGCTGGTTGATGTCGGCGATAGAGCCACCGACAAACTGCCAGTGGCGCAATCCAAAATCACTGCGTTGCAGCCAATCGGGCTCGACCAGATAGATGATTAAATACCGCATGTGGCGCGCTTCGGCGGCTGCCAGTGCCGCATGATCACGCGTGCGGAGGTCGCGCTTTAGCCAAACAATATTTAACGGTGAGTTGTTCATAGTGGTACAGGCCGATTGCGCGGATCACTTCTCGGTGCTTAGAGAGGCATTTAAAGCGATGTTAAAACCCCAAATCTTCTTGGGCTACATCGACGCTCAGACTCTCGCCGTCGACCTCAGTGCGGATCAGGATTGGACGGCAGCATACCCAGCAGTCCTCGGTGTAGGTCTGCGATTGTGATGGGTCGATCAAGAGATCGATCGACTCCCAGCAATGTGGGCAGGTAACGCGCTCTTCGCGCATGGCTAAATACATGGGGCGCACCTTTCGGATAGATTGATACCAGGGTCTGCACCTTTGGCATATCGGTGTTGTGTTAGAGACTCGCTTGCAGCGTAATGCCAACTAGTTATACGCGTATAGCGCGCGTCTGGCTCAGGTGTCTATACAGACTCGCCGCGCACAATTAAACCCCGAGATCGGCTAGCGGATGTTCTGCTGGCGACCAGGGGCTAGCAAAAAAAGGCGCCACCATCTGTGATGTGACCTGCGCGATGGTCGGTGGATTCCAAGCGGGGCTGTGGTCTTTATCGATCGCCAGCGCTCGAATACCTTCCACGGTTTCACTGCTGATGCCGGATCTCGCTAAATGGCGGGTGTAAAAACAATGCTGCACCAAGTCGCGCTCCATGCGCAGGTCGTCCTCTAAGTTCATGTGCCGGCCGCGACGTATCTGTTCCAGCGTGACGTGGAGCATTAGCGGCGATCGCTGCCGCAGAATTTCCAGCGTCTCGGCGGGCCAACCCGCGCCCATTTCAGCCAGGCGATCGGTGATGTCTGTCACGCTATCGAGCGCAAAAATAACGTCTATTGGCTGCTGGAGCCACACCGGCTCGGTTGTTGTCGGTGCACGTTTTGTCAGCTGCTTTTGCAGATATTCAAGGCGTTGTGGCATGTCGCCCAGCGCTGGGTCTGCCAGGCACCGCCAGTGATCGTCTAAATCTTCACTATTGGCAATATGGTCGGCCAAACCGACCGCCAAGGCATCGCCACCGATCAGTAATTGACCGGTCAGAGCCAAGTACTCGCCGCTGGCTCCAGGGCAACGGCTGAGGAAAATACCAGCGCCGACATCGGGAAACAGCCCAATGTTGGTCTCTGGCATCGCCATTTTGGTGCGCTCGGTGACAATGCGCAGAGACGCGCCTTGAGAGAGCCCCATACCGCCGCCCATAACAATGCCGTCCATAAAGGCGATGTAGGGTTTTGGGTAGGTGCAGATGATGTGATTAAGTCGATACTCGGCGGTAAAAAAGTCGTCCAGAGCAGTGTCCCCCGCGCAACTGGCGCGGTGGAAAAAACGGATATCGCCGCCGGCACAAAATGCGCCAAAGGGGCCCTTTTTATTGCTGCCTCTAATCGCCACGGCGTCGACACTGGGGTCGTTGCGCCATTTTTCGAGTACCTCTGTGAGCCCCTCGATCATTTCCGGGCAGAGCGCGTTCAGTGCTTCTGGGCGGTCGAGTGTAATGCTGCCGAGGCCGTCGGTGACGGTGCTGATAATGTTGTTCAAAAAAATTTCTCCTGGTGATTTCATGGTCGCAAGCAATGCGCCTCTGGCGATGCTGTGCGGGGCTTTTTTTTATCCTGTGAATGATAGCGTTCAGGTGCGTTGGCCGCTGAATTGGCTCGGCGTCGAGGAGTCGATTGCAGCGCAGGCGAGGGCGGCTAAGTCGGCGCTGCCGGTTAACAGCATGGTACGGCGCAATTGTTCTTTGAGGATGTCAATTTTTTCGCATACAGCGCGACTCGATTGCATGGCCGGGGCTAAAAAGGGTTGTGCTAGAGCGGCCATTTTCGCACCCAACCGCAGGCAGCGGGCTACGTCCAAGCCATGGCGAACCCCGCCCGAACCAATCAGCTTAAGATCGGCATCCAACGCGCGCAGTTGCGGCAACAGATCGATACTGTGGACGCCCCAGTCTGCGAACGGTTGCATGATCTGCGCGTCCCGAGTCGATGGGTTGCGCGCCATTTCAATGCTCGCCCAATTGGTGCCGCCGCGCCCCGCCACTTCGATCCATTGCACCCCGACGTCGATTAGCCGTTGCGCCGTCGTCGGACCAATGCCCGCGCCGACCTCTTTGACGATCAACGGCACGTCTAACCGCAGGCAGCAGGCTTCAATGGCTCTGAGGATGCCGCGCCAATCCCGATCGCCGTTGGGTTGCGCGAGTTCTTGCAGGGGATTGAGATGGATGATGAGGGCATTCGCGTCGATGCTGTCGACGGCAGCCTGGGCTAGGTCGACACCCCCCTGAGCGAGTTGCGTTCCGCCTAGGTTGCCGAGCAACACCGCGTTTGGTGCCGACTGTCTGATGCGCTGTGGCAGCGCCAATTCTAGGGCGGCTCGCTGTGAACCCACAGCCATTGGAATTTGACATTCCTCGGCGGCTTCGGCGAGATGGCGATTGATGAGTTCGCCGTCATCACAGCCGCCGGTCATAGCGCCAATAATGATCGGCGCGCAACAGGTGCGACCCAAGAATTCAACCCTGAGATCGATTTGGTCGAGGTGTAATTCCGGCACTGCAATAGGCTCAAAACGCAGCCGATCAAATTGATCGCCGAGTTGTCCTTGATGGGCCTCTTGCAGAGCCAGATCGATGTGATCCTGTTTGCGTTGGCGAATATCAGTCATGCTTGCGATCGATGACGTCGACGAGAATCATATGCGGTACCGTGAGTGCAGCCAGTCCAATAAAGGTCAATTGTAACAGAGCTGAATCGAGATCGAAGCTGTGGTTGTTCTGGTACCAAAGGAGCAGAGATAAACCGGTGATCCAGGCCGCAAGAGTATAGCAAACCGCTTCGATAACGCAGCGTCGGCGATGCTCCGGCAGCAGGCTGCGCCAAATTCTAAGGCTGTGGGAGGGGCTGTGAACAAGACAAAAATACAGCGCAAAACTGACCAGCGGCGGCAGCCAATAAGCCGCAGCCACGAGCGCTATCAAGACGCTGGCAGGGGCGCGCCAGCGCGCTTCAAACACAGCGTACGCCGCATAGGCGACAACAGCCAGCAGCCACGCTGGCAGCAGCAGACTAATAGTCTCTAGTAACCACACAGAGGCCTCTGCGCCGACTAAGATGGCAAACAATGGCTCGACTAGGTGCGGTTGCAATCCTGGGATACCGATGCACACCAGCCCGCAGTGGGCCGCCAAAGGCAGCGCGCAAGCGGCTTGCCACGGTGGCGCGACCGCGCGGACGTCACTGCTGCCAAAATGGATTGCTGAAATAGCCAAAAAGACCGCCAGACTAGCTGCTGGCTGATACCACCAAATGGCCGTCACCAGCATCGCTAGAACAACATAACCAGCGTGAAACACCAGCCAATCAAGAGGCCGCTGGGACCATCCGGCGCGCCGCGCTACGGCACCATCGAAACCGCCGTGGGGAACACCGGCCAAAAGTATCGCCGCGAGCGCCCAGTAGTCCCAGCTAGACATCCAGTAGCTGCCTTAAAAATGGGCCCTTGGGCATTGCCGAAATCACCCGTGCCCAGTCCATTAGCGACGCCTGGCCGAGCATAAAGCGCGCGAATTGCTCGCCAGACAGCGCCGCTGCCATATCCATAAATAGACTGACGCCAAGTTCGGGGTATTCGATCAACACTCGGTTAAAGATGCCATCCATGTACAGCAGCTGCTGCGATATTGGCTGCGGAACTTCGTAATGTCCACTCGCGATGCGCTCGGCCAACTGCCTCGTTTGCTGCTGAATATAGCTAAAGGCATAACCCGATGAGCGGCGCAGCGCTCCCCCCGCAGCACCAATCGCAGCATGCCTTGGATCCTGTGGGTAGACGCTATCCATGGGAATACAACCAACTTCGAGCGCGAGTTGTTCGGCCATGCAAATACCGCGATCGTCGAGCCAAGCATCTATCGCATCGGTATACCAGCTCTCGGGTTGTGCGGAGCGCGAGATCATGGTCGATTCGACTAGCAGGTGGTGCTTGGAAAACGGCAGCGCATAGATAAAGTGTAAACCGCGGGATTGGTCGACGCGAAAATCCATCAGCGTCGCTATACCGACATTCGGCAGTGGTTGTTGGGTACGTATTTCGCGCCCGACGAAATGTTGTATCAGGCCGCCCGCCGCAGTGCGGGGGGGCCGACTGTCGAATATGTGCGCGGTTTGAAACGTCTCGCCAGCAGCGGTTAGCAAGGCACCATCGGCTTGGTGTTCGACGTCGTCGACCGCCGCGCGAATTAATTGCACCGAGCCATGCAATAGATTCTCGCAATGGTTCAGGTAGCGACTCGAGCTAAGACTGGTATAGGTGAAATTATCGCTCTGTTTAACTAGCTGATGCCGGTGGTCGACGAGTTGCCAGCCTTGCCAGTGCCCCTTGATCGCCGGTCGCAGTTTCTCATACTGGGTGGCATTCGCCCAGAGACCCCAGTGGCATTCCCGCGACGCGGTAGTGTTTGGTTCGAAGACGCGCACCTGTTGCCCGGTGTCGAGAGTCGCGAGGTTGGCTGCCAAGCTCATGCCGGCGCTACCGCCGCCGATAATGGCTACATCAATCGCTATCGACACCGGCAAGACCTCTTAGTGGATGGTGCAGTTCCGAGCGGTGAATCGGCACCCTCCGTGGCAACAGTGCGCCAACGCTGAGAATTGATAAACCCGCTTTGCGCAGTGTGGAGACCATCACCCGACCGCGCCACCAAGCACAGTCGCGGGCCTTTAAGCGGGAGCCTATATGGCGATAGACCCGCAGCGCAATGGCGATCGATAGGCGCGTCCTAAACGGTAATAAATGAATGCCGATCATAGCGCTAGCATAGTAGGTTTCTGCCAGATCTAGCAACTGGCCGGTCGCGCAGGCAATTTTGCGGCGCATTTCGTCGGATGCTTCGGCCCAGTTTTCTGGAGCACTTTGTGCAGCGTTCAAGTCGAGCCAGTTGGCGGGAATATAGCGGCGCCCCATCTGTGCATCTTCGAGCACGTCGCGGGCGATATTGGTTAACTGCATAGCGACGCCCAGATCAATGGCGAAGCTGTCGGCGCGCGGATGCCGACAGTCGAGTAGCCGACACATCATCAGGCCTACGGTACCGGCGACTGCGTGACAATAGCGCAGTAATTCTCTGTCGGTGTCGAATCGGGCGGGATTTTGATCGGCGAGCATACCGCCTAGCAGTTCGTTGGCCGCAGCGATCGGAATATGATTTTTCTCGGCGAGTTGCAGAAATGCCTCGACTTCTTTTTCGCCGCGCGCCCGCGTGCCACTTAAACACTCTTTAACGCGCGCAAGGCGTTGTGCCTTGTCGCTGGCATCGCCATCCGCCAAATCGTCGACGAAACGACAAAATTGATAGAGTTGAGCGGCTTTGTCGGCGCGCACATGGCCGAGGAAAAAACTCGCCCAATAAAAAGATTTACCGTGGCGGGCGAGAACTTTGCGCGCGGCATGATCGGTCATGGTTTAGCCGCCAGAGCCGACCTCGACACCGGTAAGAAGCTCCTCCACCACCTTTGCCGAGCTCACCACGCCGGGTAGCCCGGCCCCCGGATGAGTGCCGGCGCCGACGAAATAGAGGTTTTTGAGCGCCGCATCGCGATTGTGGTAACGGAAATAGGCCGATTGGGTAAGGCGTGGCGCAATCGAAAAGCCGGCACCATGCATCGAGCGGTAATCAGTGGCGAAATCTTCCGGTGTCATCCAAAAAACCTCTTCAATAACCTCGCCAAGGTCGGGAAGAATAGTCGACTCGAGTGCTTCGAGAATCTTGTCGCGAAGTTGTTCACCCTGCACCGACCAGTCGACGTTACCCTGTAGATTGGGTACTGGGCAGAGTACATAAAACGACTCGCAACCCTCGGGCGCAAAGCTCTGATCGGTGGCGGTCGGGCGGTGCAGATAGAGCGAAAAATCATCGGCCAGATGCTTTCGATCAAAGATATCAGCCAGGTGCTCGCGGAAGCGCGGGCCCATCCAAATGCTGTGGTGGGCGATGTCGGGGTAGAGTTTTTTAGTGCCAAAATAGAGCACGTACAAGCCCATAGAGTAGTGTTTAGGCAACCCGGGAATACTCGCCATCGATGGTTTTTTAGGACCCTTTAATAGCTCTTTATAGCAGGTGGCGGGGTCGCCGGCAAAGACCACTAAATCAGCATCAATGGTGTCGCCATTGGCCAAGCGAACGCCGTTGGCGCGACCATCGGACTGGGTGATTTCGTCGATGTCGGCGCCGGTGAGAATATTAATGTTCTGACGGAGCATGAGTTGACGCAGTTCCTCGACCAATTTGCCGGTTCCGCCCATGCAAAAAAACACCCCCCAGCGGCGCTCGAGATAGTGGATCAGCGAGTATATGGCGGTGGTATTAAACGGATTGCCGCCGACCAGTAGAGGATGAATAGAGAATGCCTGACGCATCAGCGGGTGCTTTAAGTTACCGTTGACCATCTGCGATACGGTTTTATAACAGCGCAGTGCAATCAGTGCTGGAACCTGCTTGAGCATGTCCCAGACCCGCGTAAAGGGCCGATGAACAAGCTGCTTGAAGCCGATATCGTAGACTTCTTTGGACTGCGCGAGCAATTTAAGATAGCCGTCGGCGTCGTCGACGCTAAAGCGTCGAATTTCGGTCAGGGTATCTTCTATCGACGCGCGATAATCGAATTGACTGCCGTCGGCAAAGTGGAATCGGTAAAACGGATCTAGTGGCACGAAGTCGAGGTGATCCGTGAGTTTTTCGTCAAAGAGCTCAAACAGCTCATCGAACAGGAAGGGTGCGGTGATAACCGTCGGTCCGGCATCATGCCGGTATCCACCGCGCTCAAAGACCTGCGCCCGTCCGCCAATACTATCGAGACGCTCGGCCAGCGTGACGCGATAACCTAGCGCACGCAATCGCAAGGCGGTGGCTATTCCTGCAAACCCCGCGCCTATGATAACTGTGTGTTGGCCCTTCCCGAATCCTGCTTCTGCGGTCAAGCGATCTGCCCTTGCTGTTTGACGCCGGCTTTTTGTTGCACCGAAATCAACAGTGCACGCGCTACGTCTTGAAGTGGATGGGGAATTGCCGGTATCAAGTGGGTGGCTTTTTCGAGCCAGCAGTCAATCGAATGGCTGGCCTGAACGATCGCATCGCTGGCGGCAATTCGCCGTTGCCAATGCCCCACTTTAGAGGTGTCGTTAGAGGCATACCAGGCAAGGAAGTCGTCGTTTCCGGCACCATTGTCACCGAACAAACTGATCACTAGGTTGGGTTTACGCCCGTCTAGGTCACTCGATCGGTGGCTCGAGGGGACGATGTCATCGATGTCGTTGCGGCCTTGATAAACCAGCCCGCAAAGGCTCACCAGTTGCTCTAAACTCGTCAACTGTTGGTCTAGGCCGGCGGCGATTGCCGCGCCCTTAATCGGCGCGATTAGCAATGGCGCGGTCTTCCCACGGGCGATGAACTTCCATTCATCGATGGTTGCGCACTGCCTTTGCGAGATGTCGGACATTTGTCCGCCACAGGTTTCTTGCATGGCGCTGGCAAGCAGTGCCACCAGGACACCACCATGCTTTTGATTGCGAGCAGCCAGCTCAAAGGCTTTGGCGACCATCCAATCGCCAAGACAGAGCGCCATATCGGCGCCGAAGTAATGGTTGATACTCTGTTGCCCACGTCGGTGGGTGCTAGCATCGCTAATATCATCGTGGATTAGCGAGGCATTGTGCAGTAACTCGCAAGCCGCTGCCCAATAGAGGTTGTCTGGTGTTTCGATACCCAGCGCAGCAGCGCTAGAATAGGCTAGCTGTGCTCTAAACGCCTTGCCCGGATTTCTGAAGTGGTAGCTGGCAGCAGGGTGTAAGCTACTCTGGGAATGCGGTAGCTCGCGCTGATAGAGTGCGTCGAGCTGCGTTAGAAAATCCGAATTTTGAACTGTCATTTTTATTATTGGGGACATTGTCAGTACCCTTGTTTGCCGATTTTTATCGCGTTTCTTCTAAACTACTCTATAACCATGGCTTGGTCTTTTGATTGACTTAGACGGTTAGACTGAAAGAGCCAGCAAAGCTGACTCTTTCATCTAACTCAAGCCTCGAACTTACTCTGAGGAATCTGCAACCGCTGCAGCCCAAATGACTAGGCCGAAGGCAATTTTATTCCACAAATCTGCGATGTTGTAGATGCCGTTGAGGGTAGCATCGTCGACAGCGCCGTTCATGTAGCCCAAGAAGTATCCGACTGGGTAGATAGCCCAACCAATCGACACTAACCACTTCATGGAACTGTAGGCCTTCTGACAGATCGCATTGGCGCTGGCTGCGTTGATCTGGCTAGCTTCACCAGCAAAGATCTCATACAGAACCCATATCCAACCGGCCATGCCAATAATGAAGCCCAAAGTCACATCCATGTAGCCTGCTTCGCCCATAAAGCCAGCGACCAGCATGATCAGTGAACCTGCAAGCAAGCGTTGGAATACGCCTATTGGCACTTTAGTAATCGCTGAAAGAATCAAGTAGAACTCAATAATCAACAGCGGCACAGTGAGCAACCAGTCGATGTAGCGATAGACTGTTGGCGTTTCACCGGTAGCGACCCAGACATCGCGCATATAAAAATAATGCACAGCAGCGATTAGAGTGACGAGACCAGCGACTGTCAGAGATGTCTTCCACTTGCCACTGACGCGATCGCGTTCAATGAGGAAAAACACCGTGGCAGCAACCATTGCCATTGAAATTAACCAGAACGAAATGCCAACCGGATCGTTGGCTTGTAAATTACTCATCTTGTTTATCCTATTTTCCAGAATTTATTTTTTGAAAGTGACTCAAATCAAGTAAAATTGGAATCACCCCGGACTTAAGCAAGCCTCAATAAAACCCCTTTGAGACTATGAGCTGAGTCTAATTTAGCCTTTCTCAGAAAAAAGTGCAAACAACTTTGATCTATTGCGGCGCACTTTTTTAGTGCGGTAAAACTCATAAATGCTCTTTTTAAGAGCACAATATCTCGAGCTTTTTTAGCCGACTGCCATAAAGGGCAGCCAAAGTTGCGGTCCAAGCTTGGCTTTGGCTGATGTTACCACCGAGTTGAGAGTGGTTTGTCCGTTGGCGCCGGTTGCGCTATCGGTCGGGGTTCTTCGCTTGTGCTGCGACCTTGGTTCGCGACAATGATGCAGGCTTTGCGGCAACGTTTTAATGACGCGGTGATCTCGTCGCACTATACTCGGCCTGTAAAAAAGGAGTCTATTTTGAAAGTATGCTTTTTATTCGTTGTGAGCCTGCTGGCCTATGCGGGTGCAGCTTTTGCTTCTGAGTCTGAATCGGCGAGAGGCGATCGACCGATACCGGCATCAGAATGGCAGATCGTCAGGCCGTCGGACGCCAATGTGCAAGCCCAGAGCGTCACCCGACTGTTGGATTTGGCGTTTAATGATGGCGCCACCCAGGCCGCGGTGCTGATCGTCGGCGGGCGATTGGTTGGTGAACGCTATGCGCAGGGTTACGATGCGCAAAGCTTTGGTACCAGTTGGTCGGTGGCAAAGAGTTTTTATGCGGCTTTGATTGGGATAGCGATCGATCGTGGCGAGATCGGCAGCCTCGACGATAAGGTATCGACCTATATAGATGTCTTTAATGATCGGCGCGCGAATATCAGTCTTCGCCATCTGCTCGATATGACTAGCGGCCTTGCCTTCCCCGAGCACGAACACGAAACCATGTTTTTTCGCGACGACCACCTCGCCTACGCCTTGGAGGTCGGAGTAGAAAAGCCTGCCGGCGAAGTTTTTGAATACAATAACGTCAACTCCATGTTGTTAAGCGCGGTGTTGCATCGCGCCACTGGTATACCCGCCGACCAGTTATTGGCAGAGAGAATTCTTACCAAGATTGGCATACAGCGGTACACGCTATGGCGCGATGCAGCCGGCAACCCGATGACCTATTGCTGCATCGATATGTCGGCGCGAGATTATGCTCGCTTTGGATTGCTGTTTGCGCGCAGCGGTCGCTGGGGCGACCAGCAAATTATTTCACAGGAGTTTGTCGATACTACCTTTAGCGAGGCCTGGAGCGACATCCCAAGCAGCACGATTGAGCACGCGCGGGGTTATGGTATGCACTGGTGGGTGTCGAAAAATGACCAGCAGGCGTCGATTTTTAACGCCAGTGGTAAATTCGGCCAGTATGTCTTTGTCGATCGTGCCAACGACGTCGTATTCACGCGCATCACACGCTATGCATCCACCGGTGCCTCAGTGCAGGATTGGGGTGCAATGCAAGCATTGACATGGATCGGCAACGTCACGCTGTTGCGCAAAGCTGGAGAATTTTTAACGCTGATCGGCCTGCTCGATCCAGTCGCTGACATCGCCACGCCGATCACCTATGAGTCGGGGGTCTCGAACGAGTTTTTTAGCGATTATTCGACTATTATCGACGCGCTGGTCGACGTCAGCCAGCCTGTCATAATTGGTGCTGTGAAGACTGCCGGCGACGCGACGGCGACAAAGTAACCGATCGCTGACCCGGTCAATAGTTCAGTCCGTGATGGGCCAGTCGACGATGTCGACGTGATCCAAGCGCGCTTCGCATTCAGCGCCCTTCCACAGGGCAATAAAATGGCCCTCGGGGTCATAGGTCTGAGTTTGTTTGTGCAAGTTGAAGCGCCTGTGCCCTCGCGGATCGGCGCCGACTCCGGCGAGGTACTGCCAATTACCCCAGTTGCTGGCAAAATCATAATCGAGCAGATTCTGCGCCATATAGGCAGCCCCATAGCGCCAGTCTAGGGCCAGTTCATGAACCAAACAGCTAGCGACCAACTGCCGGCCGCGATTCGACATATAGCCGCTGGCGTTAAGCTGCTTCATGCAGGCGTTGACGATCGGGTAAGGGGTGTTGCCAAGGCACCACTTGCGGAATCGCTGTGGGTAAAAGCTGGTGTTTGGTGTGCTCGTGGCAATGCCTTGAAATGCGCTGATGTTATCGCCGTGGCGGTGCGCATACCATTGAAAGTACTCGCGCCACAGGAGTTCAAAATAGATCCAGTAGGTGGATTCGTTGGCGCCCTGTTGCGTTTCATGATGCCTTAACTGATGAATGATCTCGCGGGCCGAAATTGCACCGCAGGCAAGCCAAAGCGAAAATTTAGTTGAATTTTCCCAGCCATCCAGCGCGTTGCGGGTCTGTTTGTAGCTTTGCGCCGCACTGCTGGCAAAATATGTCTGGATATGGCGAGATGCGGCCGCCTCGCCCCCCGCGATGGGCGTGTCGGATTGTTGCTCGGCGCTGGAAAAGCGCTGGCGCCAAATATCTGGCGTTGTTACTGGCGGCGGCAGAGATGCCGGGGCCGCTATGGGCTCGGGAATCGTCAACGACTCTACTTGGCGTCTGAATTTAGAAAAACTACTCGGTAAATTAGCGACTTTAAACGGTAGCGCTGACGATTCGAACAGCGTGTGGCTGGTCACCTCACAAAAAGCCGTCTCTGGGTACCGCTGAGCGACGCTGCTCCAGCGCGCTTGCACACGCCAATTTGCCTGCTCACTGCGATATACCGCTGACGGGTCGAAGCGCTCAAGCAACGCCGCCAGCCCTTCTGTCGAGCCGTCGGCGATTGCCTGAATGTGCTGGCCAAAAGCGCCGAGGCCCCGATCCAATGCGTCCAGCGACTGATACAATTGCTGGCGCCGAAGTGTCGTTGGGGCTATTGCGTAGCCGTCGAAAAGGTCGTCTGGCGGCTGAATGTAAACGCAGATCAATTTTTCGCAGTCGCTCGCGGCTTGCATCAACGTCGGGTTGTCCGCGACGCGCAAGTCGTTGTGGAAGCACATCAGGCCAAGTTTATGCATTTTTTCTAAGCGCCAGAAATCGTCGTCATGCGTCATTACGCAAACTACCCACAGTTGGTTCCATCGCGCGCTCGGTGCGCGTTATGCCGCGATCCGACGGCCGACTTGCCGCGTACTACTCACAGTTCGAGGCTGCCTTGTCGGCGGCTGTCGCACCGATCGATCAATGCGCCTTAGCCGCGCACTGCAATGGACATTATATGAATTCTGATAAACCGCAAATAAATCAACAGAACGCCACAGTGGAACAACAAACCCCCGCCCAACGGCCGATTTATATCGCGCTTGGCTACGCTGGTTTGTTGCCCTTTGCGCTTTCCCTCGGGGTGATTCTCGCTGCCGCTGTGTCGGGTCCAGGTATACACAGTGCTGCGCTGTTTGGACTCTATGCACCCTATGTGTTCATCGCTTACAGCGCCTGCATTTTGAGTTTTTTGTCTGGGGCAGTGTGGCGCGATAACACCGCCGAGCACGGCGCAGCCAGCCTGTTAATCATCAGCAACGCCCTCGCTGTCCTGGCATGGCTGTGCCTGTTGGCGATTCAGGTGTCGCAGATGTTGACGCTGTTGGCGATTGCGGTACTGATGTCTGGATATTTGATGTTGCTGTGGGCCGAACGGATGGTGCCTGAGGTCGATGGCCGCTACACTGCTATGCGCGTCGCGCTCACCGCATGGGTCGTGGCGATGCATCTGCTGTTACTGGTTTGTCTTGTGGGGGACGTTTGAAAATGATCGAGTTGACCATATTTTACGATGCGACCTGCCCCCTTTGTGCGACTGAGATGGATCATTTGCGGCGCACGGACGCCAATCACGCGATCGCCTTTGAAAACATTTATGCCGACGACTTTACTGCGCGCTTTCCCAGCATTGACCGTCAGGAGGCCGATCGCATTTTGCATGGGCAACTGGCGGACGGCAAGGTGATTACTGGACTCGACGTGACCTATCGCGCTTGGTGTTTGGTCGGCAAACGACGCTGGGTAGCGATCTTGCGCTGGCCGATGTTCGCTCCTATTGCAGATCGGGCCTACCTGTTTTTTGCTCGCCACCGGCAGCGCATATCGCGTCTGGTGATGGGCTCAAAGCGAACCCAGAGTTGCGACTGGCAACCGCCGCGATGAGCGATCGTGGCGATGCGCTGGTAGCCGGAGCCAGCGGAGGTATCGGTGCAGCGCTGGTGGCGGGGTTTTTGGCAGACCCTAGGATCGAACGGGTATTCGCCGTCAGTCGCAGTCAAGCGCCACCGGTTGCATTAGCGTCGCGCCCCGGCTTGGTATGGATCTGCTGTGACTATAACGAAGCCAGTATGCAGCAGGTGCGCGATCAGATTCAGGCGCTGCACCCGACGCTGTTGCGAGTGGCGCTCTGCCACGGTGTTTTGCACGGCGATCAACTTGCGCCGGAAAAGCGACTCGAGGACATTGATGCTGTGTCCCTGCAAACGGTGTTCACTGCCAATGCCATCGTGCCGGTACTGTGGCTAAAGGTGCTGCGCAAACTGCTCAGTCATGCGCGACACTGTAAGGTGGCCGTGCTTTCGGCGCGGGTGGGAAGTATCGGCGACAACCATCTAGGCGGATGGTATGCCTACAGGGCGTCAAAAGCGGCGCTCAACATGTTACTCAAGACCGCAGCCATCGAATACTCGAGACGCAGCGCAAACGTTAAACTCCTTTCCTTCCATCCGGGTACTACTGACACGCCGTTATCGAAACCATTTCAATCGTCGGTGGCGGCCGACAAGCTATTTACTCCAGACTTTGTCGCCTCCCAGTTGATTGCGCTGATGACGGCCGCCGATATCGACGGACAACTAACGTTTATTGATTGGAATGGGCAGTCGATCGATTGGTGATCGAGGCCGACTAGCGCTGGCGCTCAAAACTGTAGGATCTATGGGCTACGCGGTCTGCGCCTGGGATCTCAAACGTGAATCAATCGCCAAGTAAGTAATCAGATAAGGTTTTTTGGCCTTTGTATGATCCACGCGCCATTTTCTAGCCGCCGGTTGTGGCCAATATCCAATTGTCCATAGCCTGCCGTCCGTCAGAATTTTTTGTGTTATCATCAATGCGGTTGTAGTGCCCGTCGATCAATAATTAGCCGGGTTTGGTGCGCAACGCGGTTATCAGATTGATAGACCCCAAGCACAAACATGCGGCACCAATGGCCGACGATGTTCATTGGTGACCCCCGCGCGCAGCGCTTGCGCTTTGAGGGGAGCATGACGCCACACCAAGCGCGCTTTTTCGCCGCCGCAGTGAGTCGATGCGGGCGTCAATCGCGACAGTTAGTCATGGATGAAAATAAACGTTGAAGGAGCAACTGTATG
>CAJIZO010000143.1 GCA_905181995.1 Flavobacteriaceae bacterium TMED48 | reverse complement strand
TGTATCGCGGCGCACCCGGCGAATTTGAAATCATTCTCGCGTTGGCGCAGGCCGGGCCGATGCAGATTGAGTTGATCCAACCGGTGAGCCACCCCTCGGTGTACCGCGACAGCGTACCAACCGGCACCATGGGGTGTCACCATATCTGCGCATGGACCAACGATCTAGAGGCGGACATCGCGCATTTTAACGCCATCAACTGCCCATCGGTGTGTTCTGCCAGTAGCGGTAACGTGCGCTTTGCGTACTTTGATACCCGCGAGATTATCGGCTGTATGTTTGAGGTGGTGACAAAATCCAGCGACATCGAGGCGCTTTTTAAGCAGGTCGCAGACGCCGCACTCAACTGGGACGGCAAGCATGCCATTCGTTATGGCACCTAGAGTCGGGCGCGAACCTTACCGCGACCGGCTCCACCAAGAACCAGCAAAGCGCATAATTTAGCCGTCTGTATAAGAGCCCTCGCGGGCGTCTTAACCCATAACCGCGGTACACAAACGCAATCCAAATGGCGTATAGCTTTGTCGCGCCAGGTATGTAACCCTTAAACTAACCGAACCTAATGCGCCGGTGGCGGTCAAATAATAATCGTCAATAGAAGCCAAGGATGAACGCAGACAGGAGTCTCAGCATGTTGATCAAATCTGTTCAAATGAGTATCGGTGTACTCACCGACCCAGCGGCGACATTCGATCGACTAAAAACTGAAAAGCACAGTGCCATCGTGCCCTTTGCATTGGTTTTTGCCAGCATAGCAGCCATGCTTTTGTACTATTTCGCCAACGTTGATTTTGCTTGGTTAAAATCCTCTATGCTCGATCAGATGGCAGTGGCTTCGGAAATCGGCGAAGACGAATTGGCCCTGATTGACGAAAACATGACCGCGAGCAGTGCTCTCTGGTCAACTATGGCCGCAGCGCTTATCGGCACCCTACTCCTCAACGCTATTCTCGCATGGTACTTGAACATCACCGCTAAATGGCTCGCCAAGGACGCCTACGGCTACCGCGATTGGTTTGCGTTTAGCTGGTGGTTTAGCATGCCGGTGGTGGCGTCTTCGATGCTTTCGACGCTGCTGGTGTTGTTTTCCAAAGATGGCAGGATCGCGCTTGAAGGCCTGTCTGTCGCCAACTTGAATAGCTTGGTTTTCGGTGTCGACGCGACAAATGCTTGGTTTGGCTTAGCCAATTCGCTGGATTTATTTTATCTTTGGAGCCTAACGCTGATCGCTATCGGCCTTAAATCTTGGCTTGGCATCAACCTTAAACCAGCTGCCATGATTGCCGTCGCACCCAGCGCCGTGATATTCGGTGGCTGGGCGCTGATGATAATTTCGTTCAACTAATTGAGATTATTCATGAGAAAAAAACTCTTTATCGCCGCTGCCATCATAGCCCTGATATTACTGGCTTATTTTAAAAGTCAGGGTTCGATCGAGGCGGTGCAGGTCGACATTGCCAGCGCCGAAACACAAGAGATTAAAAGCTCGATTCTGGCCTCTGGTACCTTGATCTACAAACACCAAGTGCAACTGCGCTCGGAAGTCATCGGACAGGTCAGCGAGGTTCTCATCGAAGAGGGCGACGTCGTCGCTCGAGACCAGGTGCTCATGCGCCTCGAACCGCGTACCTTTGCCGCCGATGTCGAGCAGCACAGCGCCTTTGTGCGCATTCAAACCATCGCCATCGAGCGGCAGCAAAAACAATTAGAAAACATCGCCTCGCAATGGCAGCGCAACAGCAACCTGTTTGAGCGCAAAATGATCGGCCGGGATGCCTACGAGTTGATAGACAACCAGCACGCGCTGGCCAAGATCGACTTACGCTCCCGCGAAGAGGCCCTGCAGCAAGCCCAAGCAACGCTAGACAAGGCCCTTGAACGCCTCGAAAAAACCGTCTTTCGATCGCCGATCGACGGCGTCGCCACCTCTGTAGACATCAAGGTCGGCGAAACTGCGATTAGCGCAACCACCAATATTGTCGGTTCTAACCTGATCACGGTGGCCGACCCGTCGTCGATATTGGTTGAAGTCGAGGTCGATGAAGCGGATATCGCCAACCTTCGCATTGGCCAAAAGGCGGATATTTTTGCCGTCGCCTTTCCCGATCAAGCGCTGATTGGCGAGGTTCTAAGTATTGCCACCTCAGCCAAGCGGTCAGATCGCCGCCAAGGTCTCAGCTTTACCGTTAAAGTCCTGCTAGAGGATACCGGAGCCATCGACATTCGTCCGGGTATGAGCTGTCGGGCAGAGATCTTTACCAACGTCAAAGGCGATACCATTGCCGTGCCCATCGAAGCGATTGTGTATACCGAAGTGGACGATGACCCATCAAATATCGAAACCCAAGAGCACGACGAAGCGGGCGTGATTACCGTCAGTCTCTCTGACTCCTCTGACGTGAAAACCCATGTGTTTATTATGCTCGATGGCAACGCCGTCAAGCGCGAAGTCGAACTGGGTATTTCAAACGACCAATTACAAGAAATTATCGCCGGATTGGAGGTTGGCGATCAGGTGATCACCGGCCCATCGAGAACATTGGGCCAGCTCGAGGACGGTAGCCCAGTAGAACAGATCGAGAGCAACGATCCGTGAGTCCAGTCGAGACGGTTATTCAACTGCGCTCGATCGCCAAGCACTACACCATGGGCGGCGAGGGCTTTTATGCGCTCCAAGGCATCGATCTGGACATCTATCTAAACGATTACATGGCCGTTGTCGGCTCTTCTGGATCCGGAAAATCCACCCTAATGAATCTGTTGGGCTGCCTAGATTACCCGACCGACGGCCAATATCACCTAAAAGGCATGGCTGTTGCCAGCCTCGATGAAAACCGTCTAGCGGGTATTCGCAATCGTGAAATTGGTTTTATCTTTCAGAACTTTAATCTCTTGCCACGCGCGTCGGCGCTGCAAAACGTGATGCAGCCATTGATCTACCGCGGCTCCCCGTTGGCCGAACGCAAGCGGCGCGCAGAGGATGCACTGGCCATGGTCGGCCTACAAGATCGCATGCACCACGTGCCCAACCAGCTATCAGGCGGTCAGCGCCAGCGGGTGGCCATAGCCCGTGCGCTGGTAACCCAACCCGCTATCTTGTTGGCCGATGAGCCGACCGGTAATTTAGATTCGTCGACCACGGTTGAAATTATGGCGCTGTTTGACCAACTGCACGAAGATGGGCAGACCTTGATCATCGTCACTCACGAACCAGACATTGCCTATCGCTGCCGGCGGGTGATTACCCTCAAGGACGGACGCCTTATCTCCGATGTAGCGAACAGCGCAACGGTCATTAGCCAGGCCAAGGGAGTCGGTGCGCATGGCTAATCTTGGATTTAAAATTATTGAGGCCACGCGCTCGGCCAGCCAGTCGATCGCCGCCCACGGCTTTCGCAGCTTTTTAACCACCCTCGGGGTTATTATCGGTGTTGCCTCGGTGATTGGAGTGGTCTCTGTGGTACAGGGCTTCAGCGCCAGTATCACTCAAGAATTTGATGGTATGGGCACCAATGTGATCAACATTGAGTCCTATACACCTCGTAAAGCAAGCCTCCAAGGGCTCTATGCCAGTCTCGGTTACGATGACCTTATCGAGATCAAGCACCGCGTCAAAGGCATTAGCAATGTCACGCCCACGGTCACAATCTGGGGGTCCAACGCGGTGATTTCTTATCGCGGGGAATCTACCGACACCATGGTGATCGGCACCGCATCGACCTATCAAAAACTCTATGCAGTGTACCCAGATGCCGGGCGCTTTTTTAATCTTAGCGACGATAAGAGCCGTCGACGAGTCGCTGTACTAGGGCCGTCAATCATCACAAAGGTGAACATTAAAGGCGACCCCATCGGCCAATATATCAGCATATCTGGCGAGTGGTTTAAGATCATCGGTATCGCCGAAAAACGCGGCAAACTATTCGGTTTTGATCAGGATGATTTTATCCTATTGCCCTACAGCACCACTCGCGCGCTGCTCGGTGGCGCGGAAGAGCCAGATATTTCCATCGGCTTACAGGTCGATGATATGCAGATGATCGAGCAAATAAAGCAGCAGTTAAAAAATGTACTGCGCCGCAACCACAACCTCGGCAAAGATGCCGCCGACGACTTTAAGATTGCCACCGCTGATCAAATGCTCGAGACTTTTAACCAGATTATCGGCAGCACCACCTTGGTACTGGCCGGTATTGTCGGTATCTCTGTGCTGGTTGGAGGCATCGGTATCATGAACATTATGCTGGTGTCGGTGACCGAGCGCACCCGCGAGATTGGTATTCAAAAGGCACTTGGGGCTACCCGCTTCGACATCCTGCTGCAGTTTCTTATTGAAGCGGTATTTTTGTGTTTGCTCGGCGGATTGATTGGTCTGGTACTGGGTTTTGGCGCCGGTTCGTTGATCAGTTCAGCCACTGGCCTGCCCGAGGCTACCGTGCCGCTATGGGCGGTTTTTCTGGCGTTTGGCTTTAGCGCGGGTACCGGCCTGATATTTGGCATTGTTCCAGCTTTTAAAGCCGCCAACTTAGACCCCATCGATGCTCTACGCTACGAGTAATGCACTGCGAATGATGCACTGCGGTATGACCAAACCACCCGCTATCAACGGTGCATCACGCCCCATCGGCTCATCACTACCTGCTCGACGCTCAAATAGCCCGAAAACGCTGCGCGCAATGCCCGCGGTGCAAGGCTTATTTATCGCCTATTTGCGCGGGTCTTCGCCTGCGCTAACAGATCCACCGCGCCGGGGCTGGCAAAGGGGTTTTGGTAAAGCGAGTGGTGGCTTTCAACACCGACTTCAAGGACACAATCCTCTTGAGGTAGCGCCACGCAAAGCAGAATATAACCGCTTTGCGATTGGCGTTTATTGAGCGCAGTGCCGTTTGGCTGTCGCACGCTGCCAGATAGCAGCTTGGCCGCGCAAGTAATGCAACCGCCGTATCGACAACCCACAGGCAACACCCCCCCAGTGGCTTCAACGGCATCCAAAATCGGCTGATCTTCGGCCACCTCAACGCGGCGGTTGTTGCGGTTTTTTAAGATCACGCTGTGGATCCGTGGCGTTTTAAACATCAACCACCTAGAGAACCTGTGCTGCCCGAAGTAACTGACTCACGATCATACCCAGATGTCCGATGAACAATCACCCCCTGGGTAGCGCGTTTCGTGGGCACGCGCTGGGCCATTCGGTTCTTTACCAAAATCGATCTGGAAATCTTCTCGAATTTGCATGCCGCCATTTTTCACGTCACAGTCGACGATCAGCATCATCCCGCCATTGTCTTTCATGCTTGGATAGAACTGATTATCCCAAGTCGAAAACAGCGAAGTGGTAACAAACAGTCGTTTTCCATCCAGCGATAGTTGAATCATTTGTGGTGCGCCATCTACCGAACGTCCGTTCACCTCCGGCGCTTTACCGAGCAGTCCACCGATCCACACTCGCCCCGTGAGTACCGGTTTGGATGGGTTAGAAATATCGTATTGGCGTAAATCGCCATGCAACCAGTTAGAAAAATACAGGTACTTGTCGTCCATAGAAATAAGGATGTCGGTGATTAATCCGGGCATTGGCACCGGAAAACTCTCGACATCCACTGGCTCTACATCGATCACTTTTTCAATCTGTAATTCGCCTTGGTCATCTTTATACCAATGAAAAATATTCGAACTCAAAGTCGCACCAACAAAGCCATGGGTGCTGTCTGGGTCGTGTAAAAAACGCGCCTCAAGAGGAATCAGGCCCTCGGCACCCAGATCGATGGTCTTTTCTATACTGCGCTGCTTAAAGTCCCAAAAATGAATTTGCTGACCGTACTTGCCCTTGGCGACATCGTCTAAATCAAAGCCCGGCATAAAGGTATTGGGAGCACTCCACTCGGTGGACACCATCATATTGTGGCGCGGCTGATACCAAAAGTCGTAGCTGTACTTCATGCCGGTGGTATCGTTTTCCCAGCGCCCGACAATATTAAATTCTTTGTCGAGGTGCAGATAGCCACCCGGGCCATCGCCGTTCGCATCACCAAGCATCGACACAATAATATCGGCTCCCAGGCAATGTACCGTGTGAGGCGCAGACAAATTGGTTTTTTGCTTGATTTCCTCACCGTCAATTTTTTTGTATAGCGTTGGCTTTCGGGGATCTGTCGCCGTGTCGACAATATAGAAATGGGTCGTCCGTACACCCGGAATAATCAGGTATTTACGTTGCATAGTGCCGTCGTCATTGCACGACGAGCAGGCGTTCCAACCCATGTGGTGCAACTCATCGCCAACCTCGCCAATCTCCGTGCGATGAATAACTTGACCGTAGGTGGGGCTCTGCTCATCGACGTCGATAGTGGCTAGATAATCCGGCTTTTCGATTCCCGTGCCAGTGTAAATACAGATCGTATAGACGATCTTTTCTCGCGGGGCGTTAATAGCATCCTGCGGCGATGCATACCCTGGACCTGCGCAGCAGCTACTCTTTGATTCTGACATTTTCACCCCCTCAAAAGTTAACCTCATCAAACAGAGTTAGGCCTT
>CAJIZO010000142.1 GCA_905181995.1 Flavobacteriaceae bacterium TMED48 | reverse complement strand
CGATAAATAACTGCTAATGAATAGCGATGTCAATCAATGCCGCAAAGGTCGTCAGGCAGCGCACAGTCATCGGTATTCTAAACGGAACACCTAACGGCTAATGTGACATCTAATAAGTAGTGGTGGTGAACGATCAGGAAAATGGACAATTAAAGGGGCAGATGCTACGCACAATGGTCAATGGCGAACGCGAGGGTCGTCGGGTTAACTGTCCTCCAACTCGTCATCGAGTTGCAGCTCCAACTCGTAAAAATTATTGTCTTCGTCATACCCTTCAAACTGGCCGTTGCCAATCCAGTCGCCGGTAAAATAGGCCGCTTTGCCGTTCGGGTCAAACAGATAGCCCTCGACCTCTGTATCGTCTAAATGGCCCACTAACTCGCCATAGACGTAAACATTGCCGCTGTAGCCGCTGACTTCATAGCCCAATTCTTGAGCCTGACAGGTGCCAACGAACACCGCCATCGCGAGCCAAAGAGCCAGATTTAGGTAATGCTTTATAGGTCCTCTCCCTATCTTTGTACGGCCTTGTTACAGCATCGTTGGTGGGCATCTACCACGTATCTTGCAGGCGTGGGCGAGTTCAGTATCTAGTCAGCCGTCGGCGGCTGCGCATCCGTCGATTAGTCCACAATCCACGGTCGGTTGCCGATTCCCGCAAACCCGTCAAGCGTCACGCCTACGGCCTGCACACCCGATTTTTGTAAAACATAAAGTGTTAACTGGTCGTCAAATTAAACATTTTTTTTATTCGCCAGTGGTCTCTTTGCAGTTTGCAATACCTGTCGTCTTATCCCGCCTTGCCCTTGGACCGGCAATTGCGTTTTACAGATAAGCACGCTTTGTCGCACTTGCGATGAATGTTTAACTAAAGATTAACCTAAATCTACAATGCTGCCTACCTACATCTTAGGCATTACACATTTAGACGTATATGCCCCCGCAGGGCACATTTCTGCCTATCGTTTCAAACCTTCGCTATCACTTACTAGTTTAGGGGGTCTCGATCTTTTTTGGTATTGCGTGAGGGCAGTCACAGCGTTGCAGATAGGCGTCGACGGCGTTGGGGTCATCGTTTACCCAGCCATCACGCCGGTGGGTGGCGAGGTGTTTTGCGTATTGCTCAGCGCCGAGCTCATCGAGAATTTCAAAAGGGCCTCGCTGGGCGCCAGTGGCGGTGATCCATGCGCGGTCGATCACCGTGGGTGCGGCGATTTCTTTGATCGCTAGCAAGATCGCGTTGTGCACCAAAACCGTGCGCAATACACCATAGTGCGGGTATGGGCCGGCGTCGGTTGTTTGTTTCAAAAAGTCGCTGTCCTCGAACGCCGCATCGGGGTACGTATAAAAGCCTTTCCCGGTGAGCCTACCAAGTTCTTGCCTTTTGATATAGGGCATCAGCAAGGCCATTATTTCGGCCTTGTTGGCGGCGTAATCGGCCGCCGGTCGCGGTTGCTGCCAACTGCCATAGATCAGGTTGATGCCAAATAGGTCGAGCAAACCAAACGGCCCGATCGGCAAGCCCTGATGTTTCATCCACGCGCGATCGATGTCTTCTATGCTGCCCAGGCGCCGCTGCAGCATCAACATCGCGGCGGTCATAATAGGTCCGAGCATGGCGTTGACGACATACCCAGGGTTCTCTTTTTTCAATACCAGCGGTACAGCGTCAAGGCTGATTACATAGCGTTCCAATATCTCTAGGGTGGCGGGGTCCGTTCGGGGCCCGGGGACAATATCGATCAGCGTAGAGCCAAGATGCGAGTGCAGCGCGGCAAACAACTTTGCCCGCGTGGCTGAAACCACGTCCTCAATTTGCGAGACCAACAGCGACGATGTATTGGTGGTGATAATGGTTTCAGGAGGGCATAGCGCATCGAGCTGGCTGTGGACTTGGCGTTTTATTTCGAGGTTTTCAAACACCGATTCGCTGACCAGTTCGACCGCTTTAGTGGCGCGCGCGAGATTGTCTGTAAGTACCAGTTGAGCAATAACATGATCGACGGCCGCTTGCGGGCAGAAACCCTGCATGACGACATAAGTACCGATAGCCGCTAGGCGCTGCGGTACCAAGGCGAGATTTTCCGGGCTGTTGTCATAGACCGAGACTCGGTAACCGGCGAGTCCGGCAACCATAGCGTTGGCACAGCCTATAGTGCCGGCGCCGACAAAACAAACGCTGTTGATCTCTTTGATGACCACGGTATTTCTCCTCCTTGCCGGTTGTAAGCACAGCTTTTTGTCGGTCGACGTTAGTTCAATGCTCTGGGCAGGCGATCTAGCACGTAGAGATTGGTACTGCCTTTGGTGATAACTGCAGGAAGGTATTCGAGGATTGGCAGTCCGGCCAGTGCGTTGGCAATATGGTATTGGGTGGGGTTTTGCTCCCAGGTCAATTGCTGCCAATTGACTTTACCACGTCCCTGCATGACCTGAGTAAACCGGTGTTCCGACGGAAACAACGTCGCCTGACCCTCGCCGACACCAAAACCGCTGATCGCCGGTGTATAGCGATAACCCATGGGGTTGTCGTTGGCCTTGTTGGCCTGTTGGCTTGCGACAACGGCCGACAGCGGCACTTCGACCAGATCACTCAGCGAAAGATCCAAGATGTTATGGCCAAAGTGGCTGGCATCGACGGTCCATACCCCATCGTCAGTGCGGTGCTCTGGTATGTCGGCATAGACCTTAGAAATGCCCTGCATCTCGCGGCCGGTGAGTATGGGGTCGGTCAAATTCTCCCACATCACCAGCGTGTAGCTTCCGGTGAGCTGGTCTTTGGTGCCGCGATGAATCACCGAGGCGTGCACGCCGATGAGGTTGTAGCCATGCCCCGCGAGCCAGTCGATATTTTTGTTACAGGCATAGGACACGGTGATTACCGGACGCTCGGGTACTTCGAAACAGTCTGGCAAATAGCGCCTTAGCGCGTTGCTATCGGTGATATATGACACCGACATCGATGTCACGTCGTGGTACCAACCAGATGATTTGGCGCCGCTGTATCTGGGGCCAAAATGCGCAGGCATCATGTAGGATTGATTGGGGTCGAGTTTTTTCATGGCAAAATCCTTGGGCTATGCGGGTACAGTTAGTGGCGGCGAGCTAGTGCCGCCCTCAATCGGTTGTGATCGTTGCGACTGAGACGTAATTGCGTGGTAAAAAAGAAGCCGATGACGGCAAAGCCAACGACGATTAACAGCGTGAACCAACCGAGAGATTGCAGCACCTCGGCGCCCACCTGACCGGGGATAGAGGTGCTTTGAATGCCCACAACCTCGATCACAATGCCGGCAATAAAGGCGCCGATACCAATGGTGGTTTTGCTGATAAAGGCACCGACAGAAAACACCACGCCCTCGCGCCGCTTACCGCTATCGAGTTCGATTTCATCGATCACATCGGCTGCAAACGACGCCGAGACGATCTGCAAGCTAACGATCATAAAGACGCCAATCGCAGTATTTAAAGCGATCAGTGGATACAGCAGCGCATCGCCGTTGTCCGGTAGGAGGCCAGTCAACCGACCGCCGAATAACCACAGGCCATTCGTCGCTAAGCCGAGGCTAAAGGTCGCCAGCAAGCGAGGTTTGTCGTAGCTTCGACTGAGCCGGCCGAGCACTAAAAAGGCGATGAGCGTGGCGATGCCGGTGGGCACTACCAAGCCGGCCAGTTGGGAACTGCTAAGCTCCCAAAAGTAGGTCGACAGGTATAGGCTGAGCGTGGCAAAACCACCAGTGCACAGGCCAAACGACAGGTTTGACCCGATGGATACGCGAAAATTGCGATTTTTGCAGACCAACAATATGTCGTGGTAGGGGTCTCGCCAGCGAAACCGAGCTTCGCTGTCTGCCGTCGGCAAGCGCGGAATAATGGAGGCGGTGCCGAGGATACAAATGATCGCAGTGATACCGGCGGTGAACGCCGAGAGGAGGCCGTAGTGCCAGTAATTTTCGGCCATTAATCGACCGTCGATGCCATTGTTAGGTTGGAAAAAAAAGCCGAAAGCGATCGCCGGTAACAGCATACCCGCCACCCAGCCCAGAGTAATGCGCGCCTTGGCGATGGTGGTGCGTTGATCGTAGTCTGTCGAGAGCTCTGCACCCATCGCCGTATAAGGTATGAAATAC
>CAJIZO010000141.1 GCA_905181995.1 Flavobacteriaceae bacterium TMED48 | reverse complement strand
CTGTTGGTCGTTGGAACCGACTATATGCAGATATGGCTCGACGCCGTTGAGCGGCACGCCCAACGAGTAGTCGACGTTGCTTAGATAGACATTGTGCGCAGCGATATCAAGGTCTTTGTGGATCGACAGCAAGGTGGCGGTGTTTGGCAGGCCGCGCAGGTCGATAATCATGGTGCCGACATCTGCATAGTCGGCGGTGACGTAGGCATAGTTGTCCCAGCGACCGCTATCGGTATTGAAGCGCTGATAGTGTTTAAGATCGCGCCATTTAGTTGATTCACCGTTGATCACGGTGACGATTCTCGGCGATTCAGGATCGCTCACCTCGACCACACCAACGCCATTTTCAAGCCCTATCAAGGCATATTCGCGGCCGTCGTTAAGGTCGTAAAACCCCCAAATATCATTGGCGGCCGAGGGGTTAGAGGAAAAGCTAGACAGCGGTAAGTGCGCCAATAAATCGATTTTATCGCAGGCGTGGTCACCGGCAAAGCCATCGACGCAGGGTGTTGCCGACTGCGCCTGTTTGAGTCGCCGATAGATTCCCAGTGCTTTTTGCAAGTTATCTCGCTGAGATTTATTTTGTCCTTTACTGTCGACGATGACGCTAAAGCCCTTGCTAGCCAATTGCTCGGCGTATTCCAGTGGAACACCCGATAGGTGGGTGATATTTTTAGCGCTGGTTTTAGCGTACCGATCGGCCCGGCTGTAGCCACCGCTGACCGGCACTAGATCGCTCAGCAGATAAAACAAGCTGTCGGCGTCGTCGATCGAATAGTGCCCGGCAGCCAGCTGCATTTGATCGCCCTTGTTGGCCTTTGAGCTGGCGTAACCAATGCTCTTGCAGGGTTGGTCTGGGTCGTTGCAGCGGCCCACGTCGACCCCTTTGTCGGATACGTAGAGAGGCTTTCCGTGCTCCGCATGCGCCAGTACCGAGGGCGCAAAGACCGTCGACGCCAGCAACAGGCAGGACCCCAGTAGCCCTTCGATGAAAATGTGTGGCCGGCGGTCATCTCGGCATCCAGACTTCGATGGTATATCTCTGGCTCGTGCATGCTGCATGGTTTGTTGCTCCTGTGCGCGTGAACATCCTGTTGTATCGCCGATCGGACCTGTTGATTCTGCGTCGGTTAGAGTGTAATCGACAATATCCCCTGAGTTGACTTAAGTGTAGTGAATTAAATCGCTAGTAGTACCTGAATATGCGGGTATTTTATCGGCGATGTGACCTGGATCGCGCCACTAGTTGCAAACCAGCCCAGGCGTTCGTGGCTGCGTGCGGCGCTGCGTTTGATATGGGCGTGTTTACGGTCGTGTGCGACGGAGATGATGCGCAACGAGTTGATCCCAGAGCGCGATAAAAACATGATTCGGTAGGGCTTAGCCGATGTGCAATTGCTCGACCCTTGCGCTGATGGCGGCGAATATACTCTCTTCATCTAGCCCTGCCGAGCGCAGTTGCTGCGGGTGTTTACCATGATCACCGAACACATCGGGAAGTCCGAGGTGCAGTATGGGTGCCAGTATACCGATCGACGCGAGGTACTCGCTGACCGCGGCTCCGGCACCGCCGGCGATGCTGTTTTCCTCGAGGGTAACGAGCAGGCCATGGCGGCTAGCAAGATCTGCAATCAGCGCTTCATCGAGGGGTTTGGCAAAACGCATATCGGCGACGCTGGCGTCCATGCGGTCACCGACCCGCAGCGCACTCTGCAGCAGGGTACCAAAGTTCAATATAGCTACATGGGTACCGCTGCGTCGCAGTACGCCCTTGCCTATCGGCAATTCGCGCAGGTCTTTCTCTATCGCAACGCCGGGGCCAATGCCTCGGGGATAGCGCACCGCCGCTGGCCCCGAGTGCTGGTAACCGGTATAGAGTAGTTGCCGGGTCTCGTTTTCATCGGATGGCGTCATCACCAGCATATTTGGGATGCAGCGCAGAAAACTGATGTCGAAAGCGCCGGCGTGGGTGGCGCCGTCTTCGCCGACCAATCCGGCGCGGTCGATGGCGAACAAGACGTCGAGGTTTTGCAGCGCAACGTCGTGTATCAATTGATCGTAGGCTCGTTGTAAAAACGTCGAATAGATAGCCACGACGGGTTTGGCCCCCTCGCACGCCATGCCAGCGGCCAGCGTCACCGCGTGTTGTTCGGCGATTGCGACGTCCTCAAAACGCTCCGGAAAGCGCTCGGCAAATTCGTTCATACCCGAACCGTCGCACATCGCCGGAGTAATCCCAATCAAACGGCCATCGAGTTCTGCCATATCGCAGAGCCAGTCGCCAAAAACCTGTTGATACTTGGGTTGCGCAGGTGTCGGCGCAATCACTTTTTGAATCTCCGCCTTGGGTTCGATCTTGGTCAGCGCGTGGTAGCCGACGGGATCGTCCTCGGCGGCGGCAAAGCCTTTGCCCTTGTGGGTAATAATGTGCAGCAGCACTGCGCCTTTTACATCTTTTAGATTGTCCAGCGTTTCGATCAGTAAGGTCAGGTTGTGACCGTCGATCGGGCCGACGTAGTAAAAGCCCAGCTCTTCAAAAATCGTCGCCGGCGATACCATACTTTTCATGTATTCTTCGGTGCGGCGCACAAAATTTGACGTGCTCGGCATCGAACTCAGGGCCTTTTTGCCAGTCTCGCGGAACTGGGTATAGAATTTGCTGCTCCAGAGTTTCGAAAAATACGTCGACAGACCACCGACGTTGCGGGATATCGACATTTGATTGTCGTTTAACACCACCAACAAATTGGCGTCGACGTGGGCCGCATGGTTGATGGCTTCAAACGCCATACCTGCAGTCATAGCGCCATCGCCCATAACCGCCACCGTCTTGCGTTCGATGCCCTGTTGCGCGGCCGCCATTGCCATGCCGAGGGCGGCACTCATCGAGGTGCTGGAGTGACCGACGCCAAAGGTATCAAACAGGCTTTCAGAGCGTTTTGGAAACCCTGATAAACCGCCTTGTTGGCGCATGCTGAGCATTTGGTCGCGCCGTCCGGTGAGAATTTTGTGGGGATAGGTTTGATGGCCGACATCCCAGATAACGCGGTCATCGGGGGTGTTAAAGACGTAGTGCAGAGCGACGGTTAATTCGATCACACCCAACCCGGCGCCAAAGTGCCCACCAGTTTTGCCGACGCAATACAGCAGGTAGGCACGCACTTCATCGGCCAGTACTACCAGCTTTTGTAGATCCAGCTCTCGCACGTCGTGGGGGCTGTCAATTTCATCTAAAATTGGTGTGTGCGGTCGTTGAGTCGGAATGTCTTGAAAGGTTTTAGCCATTGAAATCGAGTGCGAGTATCTGTTTTCTGATTTGAAAGGCGATACTACAGGAAAACCGCTAGAGTATCTAAAAGATACTTATCGGCAGGGCCAAAAGCGATGGGTTTGTTTCAATACCTGAAGGATAGACGCGTTAAACGACCGATTAAAAGTTTCGCGTGACGATGAAGTTAGCGATGCTGCGGAGTCGGTCGGCATTTTCGCCAAGACTCTCTAGACTACCGAGGCTATTTTCAAATAATTCAGTGACATTGGCTTGAGCGGACTCCATTCCAAGCAGTGAAGTAAAGGTTGATTTACCGCTTTGCGCATCCGAACCCTGCTTTTTACCGAGTTCGGCGGTAGAGCTTTCGACATCCAAAATATCGTCTTGAATCTGGAAGGCGACGCCAATTGCGGTAGAAAATGCCTTGAGGGCCGTCAGCTGTGAGTCGTCAGCCTTACCGGTTCCTACCGCACCCATCAGTACCGCTGATTCGATCATCGCAGCGGTTTTTAAGCGGTGCATTTCCACCAGTTGGGGTAAATCGATCTGTTTACCGGTGGCAAGTAGATCAATCGCTTGCCCAGATACCATACCCTGACTGCCGCCACCGCGCGTGAGCAGTCTGATCAGTTCTAGGCTGATCGCGGGATCTAGGTCGTCGAGTTCGGTGAGTTGCTGGTATGCCAGAGATTGCAGGGCATCGCCAACGAGTATCGCGGTGCCCTCGTCGTATTCTATGTGACAGGCTGGTTTGCCGCGGCGCAGGTCGTCATCGTCCATCGCCGGCAGGTCATCGTGAACCAACGAATAGGCGTGCATCATTTCAATTGAGGCAGCTATTTTTACGGTGTTTTCGTCGATTTCGCCGACCGCGCAGGCACCACCAAAACACAGCAGCGGCCTGATTCTCTTGCCACCATTAAACATTGAATAGCGAATAGCGCTGTACAGCCTTTGCGCAGAGCCCTCTGCCGCTGGGAGTATTTTTTCCAGTTGAGCATTGACCTGCTTGTGGCAATTGAGGATAAAGTTTTCCATATCAGATCCGGCTAGTTATCGTCTGGCTCAAAAGGTTGACTAACGAGATCGTCACCCTGTTGCATCAGCAGTTCCACGCGTTGCTCCGCAGATTTGAGTGCTTGCTGACAGTCGCGTGCAATTTTAATCCCCTGCTCAAAGGAATTAAGAGACTCTTCTAAACTGAGGTCACCGACCTCCAAAGAGCTGACGAGTGTCTCCAAACACCCCAGCTGACGTTCAAAGTCTATGCCCTGCGTATCTGCCGTCACCTGCTAAACCGCCTTATCTATTGAACTTAGAATCGTTTTATTAATACACCCTATCGAACCCTTGTCTCTGGGTCAATCAGTCCGTGAGATTTTTATGAAATATCGACACTTCGCTGTTATTATCGAGTGAAATTAAGCGTCTATGGGCATATTTTGCAGTTTTTTTGAGGAAAATGCGTCCTATGTGTATATGAAAATTTTACGTTTGAATTTAGCTGGCCAACCGATTGAATGGCTTGCGTGGCAGCAAGCGTTGTGCCTTTACGCCAGAGATTTGGTGGTATGGACCCTCGGCGATGTCGTTCGTGAAGTCCGCGGCGGCATTTGTCGACGCAATGGGCGGCAGTCGGTACAGACTCTGCCGGGCATTATTGCCTGCGGCGGCGATCGACTCACCCCGCCCCGGCAATTTCATCGCTTGAGTAACCCGGCCTTGTTTTCGCGCGATGCTTATACTTGCATGTATTGTGGCAACCGGCCTGGCGTCGGATTGCTGACCCGCGACCATGTGCAGCCAAAATCGCGCGGCGGGCAAGACCGTTGGGAAAATGTCGTGACCGCCTGTCGGCGTTGCAACCAGTTTAAGTCGAATCGCACGCCGCAAGAGGCGCGCATGCAACTTTTAGAACTTCCGTTCCGACCGAACAATGCCGAGTTTTTGGCGTTGATTAATGAGCGGCGAATTTCTGCCCAGCAACTGGATTTTTTACGCAGCCAGTTTTCTCGCAACAGTCGTCTGCGTTAACCGTTGCACGGGGCTTGGCCTGTTTTATACGCTAGCTACAAAGATTGTTTGAATTATATTCAAAAGAATGCTAATTTTGGCACTAAATAGTAATGCGTCGTCGAGGTCTGCAAATCTGCTGGTCTTGTGACGCAGTATCGCCATCCGCTGGCTTTTGGATGGTTCGTTTGCAGGCAATTCACCTCGGTAGGAGTAGGCAATGAGTTTTGAGTTAGACGAAGAGAATCAATTGTTTCGTGAAACCACTAGAAAATGGATCGATAAAGAGTTTCCCAAAGATTGGTGCCGCGAAATAGAGACCCACGAGCATCAATTTCCGACCGAATTTTGGGACAAACTGGTGGCCTATGGGGCCCACGGCATCGGTATCCCCGAAGAGTACGGCGGTCTTGGCGGCAGTATCACCACCCAGAGTATTTTTGCTCGAGAACTTTCGCGCACGGCCGGTGGTTTGAGTTGGATCTGGGGCGTGACCTCGTTTTCTGGCAGTAAGGCGATGGGCTATTGTGGCACCGAAGAGCAGAAGCAGAAATTTTTGCCGCAGATTGCCGCCGGAGAGCTCAAGACTGCGATGAGCTATACCGAGCCGGGCGGTGGTACCGACCTGCTGGGTGGTATGAAAACCACCGCCAAAAAAGCCGATGGTGGCTGGGTTATCAACGGCGAAAAAATCTGGAGCACGCTGGCGAGTAACGCCGACTACCTGCTGGTATTAGCGCGCAGCAATCGCGACGTGGTCAAGCGCTCCGACGGCATTTCGATGTTTTTTGTTCCCGCCAAAAGTGACGGTATCACCATGACCGAATTGCCAAAGCTGGGCATGCGCGCGGCCAGTTCTTGTTCGGTCTACCTCGAAGACGTATTCGTACCGGACGAATTGCTGCTCGGTGAGGAAGGCAAGGGTTGGTATGCGTCGACCAAGCCGCTCAACAACGAACGTTTGATCAATGCCGCGACCTGTCTGGGTATGCTCGACGGGGTTTTGGAAGACGCCGTAGAGCATCTAAAAACCCGTCATGCGTTTGGCAAACCGATCGGTCAGTTTCAAGCGCTGCAGCACTATGTTGCCGAGATAGCCATGTGGCAGTTGCAGGGTGAGTTGATGATGTATCACACCGCTCGTCTGCAAGAGCAGGGGCTCCCCAACGCGACTGAATCGGCGATGGTTAAAACGCTGTGCTCGGAATACGCTGGTAAGGCCGCAGATCTCGGTATCCAAATACTTGGTGGCATGGGCTATTCTGCAGAGACCGACATGCAGCGCTATTGGCGGGATTCGCGCCTGTTGCGGATTGGCCCAGTGAGCAACGAAATGGCGCGCAACCAAATTGCCGAAAGTTTTGGGCTACCGCGTTCTTACTAGGTGTCCAGTGTTGCGCTCAAGTAGCAGCAACGTCGCGGCTGAGGAATGACTATGCAGGTTGACAGTAAGGCCACGGTGCAGGCGTTTTTAGATGCCTCGGTGCGCGGCGATGAGAGCGCTATGCGCGCATTGCTGCACGTCGATATCGAAGTGGTCGAGGCGGATTCGCTGCCCTACGGCGGCGTTCACCGCGGTGCGGATGGTTTTCTCGCGCTGATTAGGCGTGTGTTCACCACCTGGCGAGACACCCAGGTGAGCGTGCAGTCGGTGGTTGCAGAGGGTGAACAGGTGGTGATGCTGGCCACCATGACCGGCCGTGGTCGCGAGACCGGCACCGCGTTTACGATGCCGATCGCCGAGGTCTGGACGTTGCGCGACGGTAAGATTTTGCGCGTTACGCCGCACTACTTGGATACCCAGTTGCTCTGCGATATTGCCGCCGGGCGACGCTAACCAAAACATCGCTCGACCGACCCTCGCAGGCAAACCCTGCGTGGAGCCGATGGCGGATAAATGCCCATTCGGCCCGCAGGGTTTGCCAAGAGTTGCTGCGCGAACAGCCCGTCGGCTACGGAGTGAACATCGCCTAGCGGGTAAAAAACGATAGCGGGGATCTAACTAAAGCGGGGATCTAACAAAAGCCCCCGTAACGAGCCACAGCAATTACCCGACCGCAGCTGTTCCTAACCATGGCACTCTTTAACCATGGCGCTTTTTGGCCACGGCGCTTTTTTGGCCACGGCGCTTTTTTAGCCCCGGCGCTTTTTTAGCCCCGGCGCTTTTTAGCTCCGGCGCTTTTTTAGCCCCGGCGCTTTTTAGCCACGACGCTTTTTAGCCCCGGCGCTTATCTGACGAC
>CAJIZO010000140.1 GCA_905181995.1 Flavobacteriaceae bacterium TMED48 | reverse complement strand
AAAAATATTGCCAGTTTTGGCGGTGACCCAAAAAACGTAACGATTTTTGGCGAATCTGCTGGGGGACACAACGTCCTCGCCTTGCTGGCATCGCCCCTGAGCAGCGGTTTGTACCATCGCGCGATCGCTCAATCTGGCTATCTGACAAGCGCCACGGTCGATAGCGCGATCAATCGAGATGGCGTCGATCCCCTGGTGCGACGGGGTTCGTGGCAGATGGTCGACGCTCTACTTTTGGCCAGCGGCGAGCGCTCAGACGCACCTCCTCAGGAAAATTGGTCGCTGCCTGCGTTGCGGGACAAACTCATCTCTATCGACGCCCGAGACTTTTTCCAAGTCTACATCGACAACGCCAAAAATGACTACATGCCGCTGACCACCGCGGATGGTGTTGTGATCCCTGTCGAGGGGTTGAGGGCGGCGTTGGGCGATTCTACCTATGCCAAGCGCGTCCCAGTGATAGCCGGCAGTAATCGAGATGAATTAACCCTATGGCTGGGACTGCACCGCTATTTCATGTCGGTATCCTATCCATTTACACGGCTTTTACCGCCGGTTGTGCGGGTTAAAAACCCCGAACTTTATCAATTTTGGGTCGAGACTCGCTCTCATGCATGGAAGTTACGCGGTGTCGATGATGCGCTCGACGCTCTGCACAAGGCGGGATACGACAACCTGTATGCTTACCGCTTTGATTGGGACGATCAACAAGCGTCGTGGTTTGCCGACTTTCCGGCGTTTATGGGAGCCTCCCATGGTATCGAAATTGCTTTTTTAACGGGTGATTACAAGTACGGTCCAATCAGCGATTATATTTATCCACCGAGCATAGCGCGCGATCAGATGGAGGCAACCATGATGTCTGTCTGGGCAGACTTTGCTCGATCCTCGAATCCAGCGATGCGCCTGTCGAATAACTGGTTGCAGTATACCCAGAACCAGCGTTATTTTTTGCGACTGGACAAAGATCTAGATCTAGGGCTTGAAGCGGAGCGCGATGACATGGATTCGTTGTTACTAAAGATCGCGAATACCGACGTTGCTAGCGAGTTAGAAAAATGCATCATCGCGTGGGAGTCTTTGATCAACGTCGGAGACCCAGAAATCGCGCGCTACCAAGCCTGGGACGACCGGCGTTGCGCCAATTATGACATCGTCTATGAACAACAGCGTATTGCCGATGAACTGCGCGAGGCGCATGGCAGTGTGGCAATATTTTGATCATCGTCGTTAGGGTAGCAGTCAGGCGGAACGCTGAGCAACAGCGGTTGTAAGTGGTTTTGATGATGCCATCTTTCAAACTACCGAAAACATCCCTCGGGGTGCTGTCATTGCTCGGTCTGGCGGTTTTTTTTATCGCTATTGGGTGTGACCATTTTATTCGACCGAATTTTTACGTCGGTATTATGCCGCCTTATCTACCGGCCCATCTCGAACTGGTTTACTTGAGTGGTTTTTTTGAGGTTCTCGGGGGGGTGGCAGTGCTTTTTGGCGCACTGCGGCGCTGGGCGGGGGTTGGACTTATGGTGCTTTTGGTAGCGGTGTACCCAGCTAATGTGCACATGGCCATGCACCCGGAACTTTTCCCTGAGCTGGGTCTCGGTGCGCTTTATGCGCGCCTCGCACTGCAGTTTGTGTTTTTATATTGGGTCTATGTCACCACGCTTGCGACGCCGCGTGTGGCGCAAAGTGCCACTGAGATCGAGGATCGATTGTCAGTTGATTGACGCATAATGAGAGAGGGCGCAGAGGCTCGAACCCACCAGTCACATTCAGCGGTTTACAGAGCTCATTAAATTATCGACACTCTGCGCCTCGGTAACATCAGCGCCGTGTTTATTTTGATCGGGTATATCTTTGGAGATTACTAAATGACCGTTTATAAAGTCCCACAAAAGGAATTTGCGTTTATCCTCGACGAGATCGTGGGGTATGAAGAACACTGCAAAATGCCAGGTTTTGAAGATGCCAGCCGCGACGTGATCGATGCTATTTTGCCCGAGGCGGCAAAATTTTTTGAAGACGTGGTCGCACCCACCAATTATCTGGCCGATTCTCAGGGTACCCAGTTGATCGACGGCGTGGTGCAAACGGCGGCGGCTTTTGAGGGTGTTTATCAGCAGATGATCGACGGTGGTTGGTGTTGTTTGAACGGCAGCACAGAATACGGTGGAGCAGGGCTGCCAGGCGTTATTGATGTGGCCAGCCAAGAGATGTTGCAGTCATCCAACAGCGCCTTGAGCTTACTGCCGATGTTATCCCGCGGAGTGATTCACGCTTTGAATTTGTATGGTTCCGACGAGCAAAAAAATACCTATTTAGAAAATATAATTACCGGTGTTTGGTCGGGAACTATGAATCTTACCGAACCCCAGGCGGGTACAGATCTGTCGGCAGTGCAGACCAAGGCGACGCCAGATGGCGATCACTTTCTCATTAGTGGACAAAAAATTTATATCACCTGGGGAGATCACGAGCTTGCCGAAAACGTGATTCACTTGGTGTTGGCGCGGATTCCCGGTGCGCCAGAGGGCAACAACGGTATTTCTCTGTTTTTGGTGCCCAAGTATTTACCCAATGCGGATGGTACTATCGGTCGCGCTAACGATGTTCGGGCTGTCGGGATAGAACATAAATTGGGTATCCACGCCAGCCCGACGTGCACCATGGCGTTTGGCGATAATGGTGGTGCCATCGGTTACCTAGTGGGTCCAGAAAACCGCGGTTTGATGTGTATGTTCTCAATGATGAATAACGCCCGACTGGCCGTTGGCCATCAGGGCATTGGGTTGGGTGAGCGGGCTTATCAACAGGCAGCGGCCTTTGCTGCCGACCGAGTACAGGGCCGGGTGGCGGGCATGCCCGAGGGCGCGCCAATCATCCATCACCCAGACGTAAAACGCATGCTCATGCAAATGCGCGCGCTCACCGAAGGTGGACGGGCGTTGTCGTTCTATGCAGTAGCCGCCGAGGATCGCAGTCATCACCATAGCGACGCACAGCAGCGCGAGCGCGGTGCGCTGTGGGTTGAAATGTTGACGCCGCTGGTTAAAGGATGGTGTTCTGAAGTGTCGATGGAAGTCGCATCACTCGGCGTGCAAGTGCACGGTGGTATGGGCTTTGTCGAGGAAACCGGCGCTGCCCAACATATGCGCGATGCACGAATATTTCCCATCTACGAGGGGACTAACGGCATTCAATCGCTCGACTTTATTGGTCGAAAATGCCTTCGCGATGGCGGTGAAGGCCTGTCGTTACTGCTCTTAGAAATCGATAGCACCATTGCCACTTTAACGTCTAAAAGCCCAGCCATTATACGGCTGCGCACTGCTCTAGAGGGCAGCGTCACGGATTGCCGTGCAGCCATGGCTCAGGTGTTAGCGAATCCCGATGATGCGCCTGCGGTGGCCTATAGTTATCTGATGTTGTTTGGTAATGCACTGTGTTTTTGGTTGCTGGTGGTGCTGGCTGCCGCAGCTCAAAGACGTATTGATGAAGGTGCTACCGATCGCTTTTACAGCCAAAAAATCGCCACCGCGAGTTTCTTTGGCAGTCAGGTTTTATCCCGTAATCAAGGCTTATTGCAGGCCGTTTACGATGGTTCTGCAAGTCTTGACCTGATCGATGCCGGCGATCTTGTGAGTGCTTGATGGCGGTTATCTACTGACAGCCAAACGGGCTGATTTAATTGCCTGGGTGCGAAGATATTGAGTTGTCAGTCACCGCTTAGAGCCTCAAAACGTATCAAGGTGCATGCCTCCCGGTCTTTTAGCCCTTGCGCAGCGGTTAAGAGACAATGGGTCTCGCGTCTGCGCGCGATGCTTCGAGCCATGCTTGCGAACGCTATGACTGGCTTTGCAATACCCGCAGGCTTCAGATCGATGGCGGTTACCACGCGTAAAATACCACGGTACGCTAAATAACCTCAAACACTCGGCTATGGGCGTTGTTTAACTGTGGCCTTGGTTGCAAGCGTCTATCCACAGTTTTTGGTGCTCTTTACTAGGTATCGAGTGCCAAGTGACTCAGTATTAAGTGCCAAGTGCTTAGGCGCCAGTGTCGCGGAGCACGAAGCCGACGACTAATGCGATGGTGCAAATAAACAGAAACGTGAACACCACGCCCCCGATGATAAACGCAAGTGGGTTGCCCTGCTCAAAATCGTGTTCGCGATTTTTGTTTGAATTGACCCCCAGCGCCGCCCAGAGCACGCTCTTTACCACGCTGGCGAGGCCATGCTTGGATGGTGAATCGGTATCTAGGCTGCGATCATCTTGACTCATGTATTGCCCTGCTCTTGGTTCGCGTTTCGGTCGATATCCATATCTATTCCTCAGTCGTTAAGCACCGGCGTCAACCAGCGCGTCATTTGCTCAAGACTGATGCCTTTACGCTCGGCCAAAGACTCTACTTGATCGTGGCTGATTTTCCCAGTGTTAAAATATTTGGCGTCTGGATGGGCGTGGTACCAGCCGCTGACCGATGCTGCGGGGGACATGGCAAAGCTCTCGGTCAGCTGGATGCCGGTTGCTGATTCCGCATCCAATAGTTTAAATAGCGTGGCTTTTTCGCTGTGGTCGGGACACGCCGGGTATCCGGGTGCCGGGCGAATGCCGCGGTATTTTTCACCGATGAGAGCATCATTGTCGAGCTTTTCATTCTCAGCATAGCCCCAGTATTCGCGTCGCACGCGTTGGTGCAGGTGCTCGGCAAAGGCCTCTGCCAAGCGGTCGGCAAGCGCCTTGACCATAATCGCGCTGTAGTCGTCGAGGTCGCGCTCATAGTCGGCGGCAAGGTGCTCTGCGCCAATACCAACGGTGACCGCAAAACCGCCTATATAATCGTCGCGACCACTGTCTTTGGGCGCTACATAATCGGCTAGCGAGCGCAGTTCTTCGCTGGCACCGGGTTTTTGTATTTGCTGCCTGATGTGATGCAGTACAGCCGTCGCCTGCTTCGCGCCGGTCTCGCTATAAATTTCAATATCGTCCGCATTGACGGTGTTTGCAGGCCACAGTCCGAACACCGCTCGGGCCTCGAGTAATCGTTCGTCAACAATTTTATGGAGCATGGTTTGAGCGTCTTCAAAGAGCGTTGTTGCGGCGTTCCCTATGACATCATCGGAGAGTATTTTCGGGTATTTGCCGATTAAATCCCAGGTGATAAAGAACGGCGTCCAATCGATGTACGGAAGCAGGGTTTTTAGCGGGTAGTCGGTGAGAATTTGGGTGCCGAGTTGTTTTGGGATGTCGGCCTCGAAATCCTGCCAATTACTTTGTGGTTTTTGCGCTATTGCGTCGCTATAGGCGAACAGGGTGCCGCGTCGAGTGCGGTTAGCGGTGCGCTTGCGAACCGCCACATAGTCCTTCTGAATCCCAGCGATAAATTCACTGCGAGTCGCCTCGCCCATCAGTTTACCCGCGACGCCGACGGCTCGGGACGCATCGGCCACGTAGATTGCCTGATTATCTTCATATTGCGGGGCAATTTTGACCGCAGTATGGGCCTTTGAGGTGGTCGCTCCGCCAATCAGCAGTGGAATGTTAAAGCCCTGACGTTGCATCTCGCTGCCAACGCCAACCATTTCGTCCAACGACGGCGTGATCAACCCCGAGAGCCCGATAATATCGACATCCTGATCGCGAGCTTCGCGCAGAATTTTTTCCGTCGGTACCATGACCCCGAGATCTATGACCTCATAGTTGTTGCATTGCAGCACCACGCCGACGATATTTTTACCGATGTCATGAACGTCGCCCTTGACGGTGGCCATCAGTATTTTTCCGTTACTGCGTGCGCGGGCATCTTTGTCTTGCTCGATATAGGGCTGTAAATAGGCCACCGCCTGTTTCATCACGCGGGCAGATTTGACCACCTGCGGTAAAAACATTTTACCGGCGCCGAATAGATCGCCGACCCGATTCATGCCGTCCATGAGTGCGCCTTCGATCACCTGAAGTGGTTTTTCAACTCCCTGCCTAGCTTCCTCTGTATCCTCCTCGATAAATTCAGTGATGCCTTTGACCAGCGCGTGCTCAAGGCGTTGGTGAACCGGACGCGAGCGCCATTTAAGGTCTTGACGCACGGCCTGGGTGGTGCCGTCGTTGCGAAATTTTTCTGCCACATTCACCAGTGTCTCGGTCGCTTGACCGTTGCGATAAAGAACCACGTCCTCGACCACATCGCGCAGTTCGGTTGACAAATCGTCGTACACCGCCAGTTGTCCCGCGTTGACAATGCCCATGCTGAGACCCTGACGAATTGCATGGTAGAGAAATACCGAATGTATCGCCTCGCGAACCGGATTGTTGCCGCGAAACGAAAAAGACACGTTTGAGATGCCGCCGGAGACCAAGGCATCCGGCAGATGCCGCTTGATCCAGCCGCTGGCCTCGATAAAGTCGAGACCGTAGCGGTTGTGCTCATCGATTCCGGTAGCGACGGCAAACACGTTGGGATCGAAAATAATATCTTCTGCTGGAAAGCCAACTTTAGCGACCAATAGATCATAGCTGCGCTGACAGATTTGCTGACGGCGCTGTAAATTATCTGCCTGTCCAAGCTCATCAAAGGCCATTACCACCACAGCAGCACCGTATTGCTTGCATAGTCGAGCGCGCTCTAAAAACTCTTCTTCACCCTCTTTAAGACTGATCGAGTTGACCACCGGCTTACCTTGCACGCACTTCAACCCGGCCTCGATGACCGACCATTTTGACGAGTCGAGCATCAGCGGCACCCTAGAAATGTCCGGTTCGGAGGCCAGTAAATTGACAAAAGTGACCATCGCGGGCAGCGACTCGAGCATGCCCTCATCCATATTAATATCGATGATTTGCGCGCCATTGAGAACTTGGTTGCGCGCCACCTCGACCGCTGCAGCGTAGTTTTCTTCCAATATAAGCCGTTTAAAAGCGGCTGAACCAGTGACGTTGCAACGTTCTCCAATGTTGACGAACAGCGACTTAGAATCGATATTAAAGGGCTCTAAACCAGATAGCCTACAGGCAGGTGGCAGCGTTGGAGGTTTTCTTGGCGCTAAATTGGCGACCGCCTGGGCGATTTTTGAAATATGCTCGGGTGTGGTGCCGCAGCACCCGCCGACAATATTGAGTAAGCCGGATGCGGCAAATTCGGTAATCGTGCGAGCCATGTCATCAGGGTTTAGGTCGTAGCCGCCAAATTCATTCGGCAATCCGGCATTGGGGTGGGCGCTAACCCAACAGTCGCTGCAGTTGGATAGCTCTAACAGATGGGGGCGCAGTTCACTGGGCCCCAGCGCGCAGTTTAACCCCACGGCGATGGGCGCACTGTGTCTTACGGAGTTCCAGAAGGCCTCGGGGGTTTGACCGGAAAGCGTTCGTCCGCTGGCGTCGGTAATGGTGCCAGAGATCATAATCGGCAATTCGATGCCGAGCCGATTATAAACATTTTGTATCGCAAACAACGCCGCTTTGGCATTGAGCGTATCAAAAATGGTTTCGACCATTATAAGATCGCAGCCACCGGTTATAAGGCCGGTACAGGACTCGTCATAGGCGCTGACCAGCTCGTCAAAGGTGACATTGCGTGCGCCCGGATCATTGACATCCGGGGACAGCGATGCGGTGCGACTGGTAGGGCCCAATACACCCGCTACAAA
>CAJIZO010000139.1 GCA_905181995.1 Flavobacteriaceae bacterium TMED48 | reverse complement strand
CGCTCGGCAGCGCGTGTTCGACGACATCACCAAGCTCTTTATCAACCTCTTCGCTAAGCTCTTTATCAACCCCTTTATCAACCTCTTCATCAATCTCTTCGCTAGCCGCGTTGTCGCTAATCTCGTCATCAAGACCAGCATCAAACCCCGCTCCAGTCTCGGCGCTCGGCCAGTCAGAAAATGGAAACGGTCTTTGCTCGGTGTTGTAGGTTGCAAACAACAATGACTGGAATCCCCACTGGCCGAGACTTTGACCAAACTCGCGCAGTTTTTCATTGTCTCTGCCAGTCAGAAGCACCGAGGCAGCCTGCAACAACACCAGAAAAAACGCTACGCTACTAGCGATTGACAGCAACAATAGAAAGAATGCGATATATCCTATGCGTATCCATGTCTCTAAATTTAAGAATGATTTTTTAACATTATTACTCATTTGGGGTCACCATAAAGTCAACATCTGAGTTTTGCTCCGCGAGCATCATGCTGCGCAAAGCTCCCTGTATAGACTGCTTTTCGAACAGTGTCGCGTAGAGCGCCGAAGCCAGAGGCATATAAGTACCCATCGCATCGGCCTTTTCCTTGACCAACCGAGTGGTATTGACACCCTCGGCGATTTGCCCGACATCTGCGATTGATTGCGCAAGACTTTTACCCCCGCCAAGCGCCATACCGACCTGATAATTACGACTTAGCGGCGAGGTACAGGTAACGTATAAATCGCCGACACCGCTGAGCCCTAAAAATGTCATGGGATCGGCACCTAGCTGAGTACCAAAGCGGCGCATTTCTGCGAGGCTGCGAGTCAAAACAACGCTCTTAGTATTTTGTCCTGCTTTTAATGCCTCGGCAATACCAGCAATAATCGCATAGATATTTTTCAGCGCGCCAGCTAGTTCAACGCCAAAGCGATCGTGATTGGCGTAGACGCGGAAATAATTCGACGCCAGCATCCGTTGAATTGTTGCGCAGACCGTTGGGTCTTCACTGGCAACGACCGTCGCTGTAATTTCGTAATCGGCAATTTCTTTGGCCAAATTAGGGCCACTCATGACACCGATACGAACATCCGGCATGGCAGTCTCTAAAATCTGGCTCGGCAACATAAAATCGGCTCCGCAGATCCCCTTGGACGTGCTGATAACCAAGGTCTCGGGCTCAATTCTCGGACTCACTTGTGCCGCGAGATCTTGTAGAGCGCCGCTTGGAACTGCAAAAAAAACCGTGTCAACGCCCTGTAAGCAAGCGTTTAGATCAGCGCTGACTTGCAGGCTCTGCGCCAGTTTATAGCCGGGTAAATAGCGCTGGTTAACCCGCTCTTTTTGCACCTGTTGGGCGTGCTGCGCATTGCGCATCCACAACACCACCGGATAGGCATTTGACGCCAGCATATTGGCTATGGCGGTGCCGAAACTACCGCCGCCGAGCACGGCTATCCTATGGCTTTTGTGTGACAACTGGGTACGCCTCCTCGTAGACTCTCAGTATAAGGTCGAAGAGGCGATAAGTCAGCCGTGAAACGCTGAAAACTAATGGCAGCCACACTCAACACCGGTTCCCAGTTAGCGGTCTAGTCGAGCTTTATGTGTATTTACGTTGCTTCAATCGAACATTAACCGATTCAGCTCTTGCACAAACTGCGCCGGATTTTCCAACGGTCGACCCGCCGAGAGCGCCGCTTGATCGAACAATAGACTCGCCAGCACCGCGGCTTTATCGTCATCGTCTTCGGTCTGCAAGCGGGCCACTAGTGGATGTTGCATATTAACTTCCAGTATCGGCTTACTCTCAGGAATGGACTGTCCGGCCGCCTGCATGATTTTACGCATTTGCTCGCCCATATCATTATCGCCAACGACCAAGCAGGCAGGCGAATTAGTCAGGCGTTCTGTACTGCGAACATCCTCTACTCGAGCTTCTAACAAGCCTTTAATACGCGCAACTAAATCGTTAGTCTGCTCGTCGTCGGCTTTTGGCTCTGCGGTCTCACTCTCGCCGTCGTCAAGGTGTTTTAAGTCAAGTTCGCCCCTTGCCACATCCTGAAATGACAAGCCATCAAACTCGGTAAGATAGCCCATCATCCATTCATCGATACGGTCAGTCATCAGCAGCACCTCGACGCCATGCTTGCGGAACACTTCGAGATAAGGACTGTTGTTGATTACCGAGTAGCTATCGCCAGTAAGGTAGTAAATCTTGTCTTGACGCTCTTTTTTTCGTTCTAAATAAGCGGCCAAACTGACAGTATTGGCACCCGAGTCACTGGTAGAACTAGAAAACCGCAGTAATTTAGCGATTTTTTCTCGATTGGTGTGGTCTTCACTGGGGCCCTCTTTCAGAACGCTGCCAAACTGACTCCAAAAAGTTGCATACTTCTCTTCATCGCTGCTCGCCAACTTAGCCAACATATCCAGCACCCGCTTGGTGATTGCGGCCCTAATACTGTCAACTACCGGCGTCTTTTGCAGAATCTCGCGGGATACGTTCAGTGGCAAATCGGCGCTATCCAACACGCCTTTAACAAATCGCAGATACATCGGCATAAACTGCTCGGCATCATCCATGATGAATGTGCGTTTGATATACAACTTGACGCCGCGCGCCGCATCTCGCTGATACAGATCCATCGGCGCCATGCTGGGTATGTACAGTAGGCTAGTGTACTCGTGCTTACCTTCGACGCGATTGTGACTCCAGCTCAATGGCGGCGTGAAATCGTTTGAAATATGCCGATAAAATTCGTTGTATTCGTCATCTCCAACATCGCTTCTTGAACGAGTCCAGAGCGCTTGCGCATCATTGATCGATTCCCACTCTGGTGTCTTAGCATCGTCTTCAATGACCGTCTCGTCATCTTCTGAAGGTGCCACAGGCGGCTCAATCTTGAGCATTTGAACAGGAATAGCGATGTGGTCAGAGTATTTTTTAACGATGCTACGAAGGCGCCAATTGTTGGCAAATTCATGCTCATCGGCCTTCAAGTGCAATTCGATGCGCGTTCCTCGCTGACTCATCTCGATCGTCTCTATCTGATAGTCAGCCTCGCCAGAGCAAGTCCAGCGAACGCCTTGGTCTGCCGGCGCGCCAGCGCGGCGTGTGTCTACTACCACTTTTTCGGCAACGATAAACGAAGAGTAGAAGCCGACACCAAACTGACCAATCAACTGCGAGTCCTGCTGCTGATCGCCGGTCAATGTACTGAGAAAGTCGGCAGTACCTGATTTTGCAATAGTGCCTAGGTTGGCGATCGCCTCCTCCCTCGACATACCGATACCGTTGTCGGCTATTACCAACCTTTTGTTTTCCTCATCGATCTCGATGCGAATGCGTAAATCGCCGTCGTCCTCATAAAGATCGGGATTTTCCAGTGCTTCGAAGCGAAGTTTATCCGTTGCATCTGACGCGTTAGACACCAATTCGCGAAGAAATATTTCTTTGTTAGAGTAAAGCGAGTGAATCATTAAGTGGAGAAGTTGTTTGGCTTCCGTCTGAAAACCCAAGGTCTCTGCTGAAGATGGAGATGACATATACGGTAACGCTCCTAAGCATTGGTTGTTGATTGCGTAAGAAATGGGGTCGGAAGAACAGAATTCAACCTCTAGACGACCCCATCGAGGCGATTAATTAATCAAAAAATGACAGCGGGCGGTGGCCACAGGTAGTTCGATGTCAACTTGCCACGCAGTAATCGAAACATTTACCAGTTGCTTGCCCTGCCGTAATACTTTGCAACTGGCGTAGAGCGCCTGCAGGCGACCCGGCCGCAGATAATCAAGAGAAAAATCAACCACTTTTGGCATGCTGTTCAGTCTCAACCCAAACAACAACTCAACGCTCGCCGAGAGTTCTAAAAAACCCGCGATAACACCGCCATGTAACGCCGGTAACGAGGGATTACCGATATTTGATCGGCGCGGCTCCAACCAATACAGCACGTCGCCCTCATCCACCTTGGCATGGGCGCCGATGAAACCACTGTAGGGAATAAAATCCAGAATCAATTGCGGCCGATCTTGCTCGCGGGCCGCCAGCAGACATGCCCGTAATTGTTCATGGCTCTCGATCCCTGATCCAACAGCGCTATCATCCATATCGAAATTATCCGTTATTTGTCACTCTGTGGCTCTGGACAGCAATCTTTTAAAGCCAGACTTGATCACCCCAGAAAATTGCGCCCTGTCGAGATCCAACCGCATAAAGGTAGCTACACAGTGAGCGATAGGATTATTCTCATCCTGCTGCCATGCCATACCGCGACAAAAAATGACCGACGAGGTAGTTTTGTAGACCGTACCAGATACGAAAATCGGCTCATTCGGCGTTGCTGGATGCATATAATCGAGGCGTAAATCCATGGTCGGAGCGACCGAGGGCTTGCCCATAGCGCTCATCGCGGCGGCACCGCAACAGGTATCGAGCAAACTGACAATGATGCCGCCGTGAACAACCCCTGTCAGCGGGTTGCCAACGGTTTTGCTGTCGTAGGGACAGGTCAAATTAACCTGTCCGCGGGCGACCTTAGTGATGGTGAATCCGAGTAGCTTGCCGTGTCCAACGCGCTCCATGGCCATTTTTAAGACCGGGCGGAACAATGCGGCTTTAAAATTGAATTTCATCGCCTACCCCGTTGTGTAAAAGAGCCCAGTGTCCTACACGCGACTATGCAAAAACTCGGCTAGATTCCCTGCCAATAACACCGCTAGGCATCCCTGCGCCGCTGTTGGCTATTTTTCCCATAGGGACTATTCGCCGGCTTAGGTGGCTTTGAACGCGCCACCGGTGCGCTAGTCCCACGATGCGACTTGGCTTCCACCGAACCACCAGTTTTACCTCTGGAGTTGACGTTTCTGTCGCCTGAACTGGCATCTCCTTGGGCATCAGAACTGTCGCTTCGACGAGTGTTTTTGCGTTTTGCGCCGGGCGTTGGGCCATGCCCATAGGCACTAGCACGCTTCTTTTTGGGGTTGGAGCGGCTGTTATCGCGTTTCAGACTCTCGTTATTCAACGGTTTGCGCGGTTTTGCAACGCTAACGCGCCGCGCCAGTGTGGTTTCCGGCAGGCGCTGGACGGGTTCAAAATCCTCTATTTCTTCGCGCGTCAACAAGGTCTTAGTCAAACGTTCAATATCAGACAACAGGTCGACTTCGTCGGCGCTGACCAGGGAGATCGCCTCACCTAGCATACCCGCGCGCCCTGTACGTCCAATGCGATGCACATAATCCTCTGGAACGTTGGGCAAATCAAAATTGACCACCTGCGGCAATTGCTCGATATCGAGCCCCCGCGCGGCAATATCTGTGGCCACCAGTATGCGGATTTCACCCGCCTTAAACCCAGCTAAGGCACGGGTTCTCGCGCCCTGGCTTTTATTGCCATGAATCGCCGCGGCCACGATGCCCTCTGACTCCAGGTGTTTTGTCAGTTTGTTGGCACCGTGTTTGGTTTTGGTAAACACCAACACCTGTCGCCACTCGCGCTGGTGGATCAAGTGCGTCAGCAAGCCCGCCTTGCGCTTTTTGTCTACCGGGCACAACCACTGGGTCACTGTGGGCGCGGCGGCATTTCGAGGACTTACCGATATCTCCACCGGGTCGTAGACCAGGCCCTTGGCAAGAGCCCGAATATCGTTCGAAAATGTCGCCGAAAATAGCAGGTTCTGTCGCCGTCTGGGAAGCGTTAAAATGATTCGCTTGATGTCGTGGATAAAACCCATATCGAGCATTCGATCGGCTTCGTCCAACACCAGCGCTTCCAAGCGATCAAAACTCACTGCGTTTTGGCTATGCAGATCCAGCAACCGGCCGGGGGTCGCCACCAAAACATCGACTCCGCGCCGCAATTTCATCATCTGAGGGTTGATTTTTACCCCCCCAAAGACCACCGTTGAAGTGATCTGTAAATACTCACTGTAAGCCGCCACGCTTTCGGCCACCTGAGCGGCCAATTCGCGCGTCGGAGTCAGGATCAGCGCCCGCGCATGATTCGCCGGTGCGCGCCTTCCCTCGGCGAGGCGTTGCAATATTGGCAACGTAAAACCAGCCGTTTTGCCGGTGCCGGTCTGCGCCGCAGCCATTACATCACGCCCCGCGAGTACCGCGGGAATAGCCTGCGCCTGAATCGGCGTTGCCGTGTCGTATCCCTGTTTCCCGACAGCCTTAATCAGCGCCGGGGATAACCCTAAAGTTTTAAAATCCATAGTTTTTTCATTCGAAGGCCGTATCGAGCGGAGGTAGTCCACGACTGGCTGGCTAGGCAAGGCCGCGAGTTTACAGACAAAAAGACTCTATGGCGAATGCTATCGATCTAGACGCTCTCGGACGCATAGGCATCGATGACGCGCTGCGGAGCCTGCACCAATTCAACCAGCACACCCTCAGCACTGCGAGGAAACAGATCATTGCCCTTGGGATGCACAAAACACACGTCGAAGCCCGCGGCACCTTTGCGGATACCTCCGGGAGTAAACCGCAGACCTTGCGTTTGTAGCCACTCGTAGGCGGCACCCAAATCGTCCACCCAAAGCCCGATATGGTTGAGCGCGGGATTATCCACCCGCGGTCGCCGCTGGGCATCCAGAGGTTGCATCAAATCAACTTCAACGGCGAAGTCACCACTGCCCAATTGGCAAATATCTTCGTCGACATTTTCACTCTCACTGACAAAGTGGCCAATTTGAGAAATTCCCAATAACCCCACCCAAAATTCCTTCAGTGCGTTCTTGTCCGCACCTCCGACCGCTATTTGCTGCAGCCCTAAGATCTTAAACGGTCTTGATATTTCCAACATTCAAACTCCCGAGTCGTTACTTTTCATCGTCGCTCACGCCGCCAGCAGCGATGCCTTGTGCCATTGCTTTACTGTTGGTAATAGCCCATCAAAATTTGTGCAACTTCCGGCCGTGAAAATTCCGGCGGTGGCAACTGACCCTTGGCCAGCATCTCTCGTACGGCGGTCCCAGAGAGTAAAATGAAATCGTCTTTTTGGTGGTCATCAACTTCATTCATCATCACCACACGACCGAGTTTTTTCGAATACGCGGTGTGGTCAGCGCAAAATATTTCGATCTCAAGAGCACCCTTGGGAACGCTCTCGGAGAATATGTCTTGGGCTGCAAAAGCGCCATAATACTCGCCGACGCCGGCATGGTCTCGACCAACAATTAAATGAGTAGCACCCATGTTTTGACGGAAAATTGCGTGTAAAACTGCCTCTCTGGGGCCAGCATAAAGCATGTCAAATCCGTAGCCCGAAACCATCACTGAATTTTTTGGGAAATAGACTTCCACCATCTTGCGAATACAGTCGTTGCGAACGTCTGCGGGAATATCTCCCGGCTTAAGCCGTCCCAGCAACATGTGGACGATCACACCATCGGCGTCGAGACGCTTCATCGCCATATGGCAAAGCTCTTCATGCGCTCGGTGCATCGGGTTGCGCGTTTGGAAAGCCACGACTTTTTCCCACCCGCGCTGGGCAATTTCAGCGCGAATTTCATAGGCGGTTTGAAATGTGTCTGGAAAATCAGATTGAAAATAGCTCAAATTTAACACTTCGATAGTGCCTGATACCAGTTGCGATCCGAGGCTCATAAACGTCGCCACCCCAGGGTGCTCGAGATCGTCGGTAGCAAAGATCTTCACCGCCATAAATTCGAGTTGCTCCCGACTCACAGGCTCCACTCGATCGACATCCATAATCGCGATCACCGGGTGTCCAACCACATTCGGGTCGCGCAGTGCAACTTTGCCGGCGCTGGGTATTTCTGCCGCAGTCGCACACAGATTAATAATGGGCACCGGCCAGAACAAGCCATCTGAGGTGTGCATGTTCTCAGCACAACTCAGCGCGTCGTCAAGATTCATAAACCCGGTCAACGGATTAAAGTAGCCGGCGCCCAACATCACCACGTTGGCAGCGGCTGCCGAATTGAGTAGTAACTCAGGTAGCTGTTGTGCCTCGGCGACAAGTTGCTCGCATCGCTGTTGGTCGCGAACAATCAGGGGGTTTAGCGTCGTTGATCCATGCGGATTTATCAAGGGTTACTCCATTGTTTGTTAAACCGATATCGGTGGGCGGTTAAACCGCTATAAACTGATGCTGCTCGAGGTACTGGATAATGGTACGCACTTCGTCGTCGAGACTCAGATGGTCTGAACGCAGATGAATGTCCGGCGTGATGGGGATTTCATAGGGGTCATCGATACCGGTAAAATTACTGATTTCACCACGCCGCGCGCGTCGGTAGAGGCCCTTTGGATCGCGCTGTTCGGCCACGCTCAACGAACAATCCACGTGGACTTCGATAAAGCCGAATCCCGCGGCGTCGTGAAGCTCCCTGACCGCTTGTCGGTCTGCCTTGTAGGGGCTTATGAAACTCGATAAGACGATAACGCTTGCATCGATAAAGAGTTTACAAATTTCACCGATACGGCGATTATTTTCGCTTCGATCCGCCGCACTGAAACCGAGATTTTTGTTAATACCCAGGCGAACGTTGTCGCCGTCCAACCGATAACACAGCTTACCTCGCGCTAATAGTGCCTTTTCCACGGCCACGGCAATGGTGCTCTTGCCACTCCCAGACAGCCCTGTAAACCACAGCGTCACGCCCTGCTGGCCGATCAACTTGCCGCGATCCTCGCGTGTCACATCGCCTGCATGCCACAATACGTTGGTTGATCCCTGCTCGTCCATAATCCTAGCTGTAAGATTTCGAAGTAGCGAGATGGTAGAGCGTTTTGTCGAATTTGTAAAACGCTCCTCGTGAATGCTGTAATTATAGCTGCCGTTATAGCTGCAATTATGTAAGTAGCTTATGTGAACCTCGAACCCCACCTAACACGGACCCGCCACCGATATACAAGGCGACTGCCATTGCATTATTTCGAACCCAGAGTGCTCGACAGTCGGCTATAATCGAAGGCCTATTGATAACTGCGAAAGAATAGTAATGACGGCGCTCTCGAACTTGAAGATCCTCGACTTTAGCACGCTATTGCCAGGGCCTTATGCGACCATGGTCATGGCCGACCTTGGTGCCCAAGTGATCCACATAGAATCGCCTAACCGTGCCGATATGGTGCGAACCACTGGCCCGTTCGCCGATGGCGTAGCAACCGCCCACAGCACGCTGAATCGTAATAAGCGCGCCATGACGCTCGATCTAAAAATCCCCGATGCGATTGCCCTAGTCAAACGCTTGGTGCTCGACTACGACATCCTAGTCGAGCAATTTCGACCCGGCGTAATGGATAAGCTCGGCTTGAGCTATGCTGTTTTAAAGGACATAAACCCTCGACTTATATACTGCTCATTGACTGGCTACGGCCAAACCGGCCCCTACCGCCAGCGCGCAGGTCACGATATCAATTATCTCTCTATTGCCGGCATCAATGGCTACTCGGGAAGGCGCGGCGCAGCGACACCCTTGATGGGAATTCAGGTTGCCGATCTCGCCGGAGGTTCGATGCAGGCCCTGGTTGGAATTTTAGCAGCGGTCAACCAACGGCACATTACTGGCGAAGGCCAAACTGTAGACGTCAGCATGACCGATGGCGTATTCGCGCTCAACAGCCTTGCTGGATCGGGCTATCTTGGCGCGGGTGTTGTTCCCCAACCGCAATCCTTCGCGCTCAATGGCGGCAGCTTCTATGACTACTACGAGACGGCAGACGCTCGGTATCTGTCAATCGGTAGCCTAGAGCCAAAATTTCTCGCTGGGCTGGCAAAAATACTCGACGAACCTCGCATAGAAACGCTTGGCATACAGCATAATCAGCGGCAACAAGACGCGACACGCGAGTTATTAGCGTCTATTATTGGCGGCGAAACGCTGGCCCATTGGACAACTGTTTTTGCCAATGAAGATGTTTGCGTGGAACCGGTGCTTAGGTTTGACGAGGCCTGCGACCATGCGCAGTTGCAATCGCGCGGCATGCTGGTGGAAGTCGATGCGTTTGACGGTACCAAACAACGTCAAATCGGCAGTCCATTCAAATTGTCCGCAGCCGACATCAACTATCGTCACAGCGGCGCGCCACTGGGCTACCACAATCGAGAGATTTTAGAAGAACTGGATTTAGACGATAATGCCATTCAAATTTTAAACAGGTCGGGCGCGCTGGGATAAATCTAGCTCCGAGACAATCGTCGACACAACGTGCGGGACGCGGTTATCGAAACCGCGTTTACCGACACCAATAAATAGAAGAGGATAAACACGCAATGAACTACAAAATATGGGAATGCTTGGTCTGTGGCTTGCTCTACGATGAATCCAAGGGCTGGCCCGAGGACAACATAGCACCGGGCACTCGTTGGGAAGACGTACCAGATGATTGGGAGTGCCCCGACTGTGGCGTTGGCAAAGAAGACTTTGAAATGGTCGAAGTTACCTCCGATAGTGCAGACAGCGAAAATGCGCCCGCAGCTCAACGTCCAGTGGTTATTATCGGAACCGGCTTGGCCGGCTACAATCTGGCCCGAGAGTTTCGCACCCACGACCCCCTTGCGCCCCTGATTATGCTAACCGCAGACGATGGTCGCTACTACTCAAAACCCAATCTGTCTACCGCCTATGCCAAAGGTAAGACCGCCGACGATCTTGCCACCGCATCATCGCAGGGTATGGCGGCGAATTTAAATGCTCAGGTGCTAGTAAACACCGAGGTCGATAGTATAGACACCGCGACGCAACAGCTTACCGCAGGTGGCCAGGTGATCGATTACGAAAAACTCGTGATTGCCATGGGCGCCAGCAGTATTGCTGCACCACTTAGCGGAAGCGGCCTGGATCGAGTGTACAGTATCAATAATTTAACCGACTACGATGTCTTCCGACAGGCCATGCAGGGCAAGAAAAAAGTTCTCATAATTGGCGCCGGCCTTATTGGCAGTGAATATGCAAACGACATGATTGCATCCGGCTTTGATGTCGAGGCCGTGGAACCAATGACTACCGTACTGGGTAGCCTTTTGCCGGCCGAGGCATCGGCCGCAGTGCAAAGCCGCTTAGAACACGCCGGTGTGCGCTACCATTTCAATACAGTGGTTGAGCGGGTCGACTCCGCCGGCGATGGTATCCTGGCGACTCTCGCCAATGGTGACGAAGTCGCCGCCGATTTAGTGCTCAGCGCAATTGGGGTGCGCCCCGATCTAGACCTCGCCAAACGCGCTGGGCTGGCGACAAACCGCGGCATTGTGACCAACAGATCGCTCCAGACCAGCGCGCCAAACGTCTATGCGCTGGGCGATTGTGCCGAAGTCGACGGTCATTTACTGTACTACATAGCACCGCTCAATGCCGCCGCCAAAGCGCTAGCGCGAGTTTTGTGTGGGCAAACCGCCGAGGTGGATTATGGCGTTATGCCAGTGCTAGTAAAAACCACGCTGTGTCCCGTAGTGGTCAGCCCTCCGGGGATAGAAGCGACTGGAGAATGGCAGATAGAGGGCGCTGGCGACAATATCAGCGCCCGTTATATTAGCCCTGAAGGCGAACAGCTCGGCTTCGCACTGACGGGCGAAGCAACCAAGGAAAGAACCGCCCTCGGGGCCAAAAACCGTCCCCTGATGGCAAAAATAGTCCCCTGATGACAAAAACCGTCCCCTGATGACAAAAATAGCCCCCTGATGACACAGTACTGCGCGATAATGGCCGCTGTGGTCGCTGTGTGCGGCGGCCAGCATATAGCCTCGCAAACATAGCGGCTGGTCCTTAGCCTCGCAAACTTAGCTGCGTCGACTTCCTTTCACCGGTAGTCGGCGTAGTAAACTCGAGGTATCCCAACGATAACCGCCCATATCTTGAATCTCGGCGTAAAAACTATCGACCAATTCAGTCACCGGCAGATCGGATCCGTTCGCGCGCGCTTGTGCTAGGCAAATTGCCAAATCCTTGCGCATCCAGTCGACCGCAAAGCCGAAGTTATAGTCGTCGGCAACCATCGTTGTTCCGCGATGCTGCATCTGCCAGGAACCCGCCGCGCCTTCACCAATCGCCTCGAGTACTTGCAATGGATCCAAGCCAGAATTTTTAGCAAAGGCTATGCCCTCCGACAACCCTTGCAACAAGCCCGCTATACAAATTTGATTAGCCATCTTTGTCAGCTGTCCGCTGCCAACATTTCCGAGGCGCAGCATGCGCAGCGCGTAGCAGTTCATCACCGTCTGGGCTTGTAAATAGTGTTCTTCGCTGCCACCGCACATAATCGACAAGCGGCCTGATAGTGCCCCAGCCTCGCCACCTGACAGGGGTGCATCGACAAACCCAAGCCCACGCTCAGCGCACTTTAAAGCCACTTCGCGAGCCACGACTGCTGACGCTGTAGTGTGATCGACCAACAAGGCCCCGGACTGCATGGTCACTAGCACACCTTGCTCTCCAAGCGTGACCTCGCGCAAATCGGCGTCGCCTCCAACGCAGCAAAAGATGATATCGGCCCCGACGGCAGCCTCTGCTGGCGACGCCGCCCAGCGGCCAGAATACTCCGCGATCCAGTTCACTCGCCGCTCCTCCGAGCGATTAAAAACGCACACATCGTGCCCCGCAACCGACAGATGCCCTGCGATTGGATAACCCATAACTCCTAGCCCCACGAAGGCTATTTTTGACATAATAATCGACCTCATAACAGTAATTTAGGGTGGTTTTAACGGTTAATGCTGCGGCTTTTGAGGCGCTGCATAACGGCCTCACTCGCAGGCCAACTTCAAAGCAACACCGTCTGCGATTAAATCTTGAGTATTGTAACGGTTACGGGTAAAAGTGACTGGTAAAAGTCACCGGTAAAAGCGACGGGTAAAAGTAATTGCCGAAATTTCACAATCCCCGATCATCATAAACACAGTCGAAGCCCATCAATAGATGGTGTATCCGTGTTTAAATTTATGCGCGTTTTTTGTCCGTGCCTTATATGTGCGTTTTTTGTCCGTGCCTTTTGTCCGTGCTTTTTATCCGTGCTTTAAACAGGCCACGCCAATGCGACCCGCGCTCGAATTTTATTTTTACGCCGACAGCCGTTGCTATTAGACACTATCAGATACCATCAGATACCATCAGATACCATCAGATACTAATGTTAGGCTAATTGACGGGCTAATATTACTGGCTAGCATTACTGGCTACGATAGATGAGCTGACTAGCCGCGTTTTTGCGGATAAGTTTTTGCGGCGGTGTTTGTCGGGCACCGCTCGACGGCAAAAATCGGTAATATTTTATCAAAATAGTATTACCGCATAGCACCAATATCGAAAGTGATCTGACGGGATCTCTTTTTACCAAAGACGCGTAAAATAGGGGTACGCAAGCAATATAATCTCTCGAGCGACGGTCAACTTGAGATGCTAGACTAGATCAGAAGGTGGGCGTAGATAAAGCGCGTGTAAGTGTGTCGATAAGAGGGTTGGGGTGATGCAACAACTTAAAACGGTACTGGGTTTATTACTATATCTATCAGTGGCATACGCCACTGCCGAAGTCGTCAATAGCGCCGCGATTGAACAACCGGGAGGAAACTGGTTGAGCTATGGACGTGACTATAGCGAACAGCGTTTTAGTCCACTCGATGAAATCAATCGAGACAACGTCGACCAACTCGACCTAGTATGGTCGTTTGATTTTGCGACCGCACGCGGCATGGAGGCGACGCCGCTGGTGCACAACGGTGTTATCTACATCAGTACCGGTTGGAGTCATGCCTACGCTCTGGATGCAAAAACTGGTGAACAGTTGTGGCACTTCGACGCCGAGGTGTCAAAAGCACACCTAATAAAAACTTGCTGCGGCCCAGTAAACCGCGGCGTTGCTTTGTGGCAAGGCGATAAAGACCAGCCATTACAAGTATTTTTAGGCGCACTCGACGGCCGCTTGATCGCGCTTGATGCTCAGACCGGAGAGCCCAACTGGTCAGTGCAGACCACGCCAATAGAGAGTAATTATAGTATTACCGGCGCACCGCGGGTGGTCAAAGGCATGGTGCTGATCGGCAATGGTGGCTCCGAGTTGGGTGCACGCGGTTTTGTCAGCGCCTACGATGCCCTTACCGGCGAACGGCGATGGCGAGTCTACACGGTACCCAAAGATCCGAAACAACCCCAAGAAAGTCCAGCACTAGAGGCTGCATTGCCGACATGGAGTGGCGATTATTGGCACCGCGAGGGCGGCGGCGGCGGCACCGCATGGGATTCTCTGGTGTATGACCCAGCGCTAGACTTAGTCTACATAGGCACAGGTAATGGATCGCCTTGGAACCGCGATATTCGCAGCCCCGGCGGCGGTGACAACCTCTATCTAAGTTCGATACTCGCCCTCGAGGCAGATACTGGCAAGTATGTCTGGCATTATCAGGTCACGCCTAAAGACAATTGGGACTATACCGCGACACAACAACTGGTGTTGGCCGAACTGATGATCGACGGCGTCGAGCGCTCAGTAATTATGCAGGCGCCCAAAAACGGATTTTTTTACGTCCTCGACCGCCTCACCGGTGAGCTTTTATCCGCCGATGCCTACGCCCACATGAACTGGGCAAGCCACGTCGATATGAAAACCGGCCGACCGGTAGAGACCGAGTACGCGGATTATCAAAATAATGGTGGCAGTTACATCTGGCCCTCTCCCTACGGCGCGCACAATTGGCAACCTATGTCGTTCAGTAAAAACACCGGACTGATGTATATCCCCTTGCAAAATATTCCCGGTTATTTTAGCGCCCAGGCGGATGTCAGTTACCGGATCAATCGCTGGAATACGGGTGTGGATATTAATGAATCTCGCGACCCGAAAAGTTGGGTCGCCGCGAAGGCCTCGATGGATGCCTTAGTCTATGGTGAATTAGTCGCCTGGGACCCACTGGAAAAACGCAGTCGCTGGCGCGTCCGTCACCCAAAACCCTCAAATGGTGGAATTCTGAGCACTGCGGGTGATCTGGTTTTTCAGGGAACGCAGGAGGGCCAGTTTATCGCTTATAACGCGCTAAATGGCGATAAGCTCTGGCAGTTTGAATCGGACAGTGCAGTACTGGCAGGGCCCATCAGTTACACCGTCGATGGCGAGCAATACGTTGCCGTAGCCCAAGGAAGTGGCGGCGTGGTTATGCTGACCGTTGGTGACGAACTCAAACGCAACAGAGTCAATCAGAACCGATTACTGGTGTTTAAGCGCGGTGATTTTAATCGCACGGCGCCGCTAGTCAGCAACGAGCTAACCGCTATCATGGCGCTTGGCCACGAGGCGAATGGGGATAGCGCATTAATTAAACATGGGCAAACGTTGTATGGCCGAAACTGCGCGTCCTGTCACGGCATCAGCGCAAAAAGTAACGGCATTGTCCCCGACTTGCGCTATATGAGCGAACAAACCCACAAAGAATTTGTCAATATCGTGCTCGGCGGAGCGAAAGTTCACCTCGGCATGATTGGTTTCTACGAAACTCTGGATTTAAATGATACCGAGGCGATCCATGCCTTTTTAGATCAGAAGCAGCAGCAGTTGCCAGATAAACTGGCGATGAGTGCCATGCAAAAAATCGAATACTGGGTGATGTACTGGAGCGCTAAACTCGGCGAAAAATTCCCCTTTATCATGAATTCGACACGCGATATGGTGATGTGAAACAAGCCGCGGCGGCGATCATTTTTTTACGCGAAAAATAGCGACCCAGTGCACTCGACTGTGGCCTGTAACGCGAGGAGTTCTAACGCCATGATTTATAAAAGGTAAAAGGGTTCCTAACGCCAGAGCTTCCAAAGCGCCAGGTATGTAACCGCCATTAACCGCGTTACGCGACACGGCAAGCGCCCGTTTGATGAGGCTACGAACCGGTATATTTTGCCGGTCGACGCGCCACAAAGGCCGCCATCGACTCTTTTAAGTCGTTCGACTTCAAACTGGTCATCAGCGTAAACATCCCATTTAACAACAGGCTTTGTTCGGTAGTCAAATCCTCGCTCTGGCGAAGAATAAACTTGCTACCGCGCACTGCTAAGGTTGAATTAGCGGCGATTTCAGAGGCCATCGACAACGCCGCCTGATAAGCGGCGTCAAAAGAATCATAGACGTCGTTGACCAAGCCAATTTTCTCGGCCCTCGTGGCGCCAATATCCTTACCGGTGTAGGTTAATTCAGCCATATGTCCAGCCGATATGATTTTAGGCAGGCGTTGCAGTGTACCGACATCTGCCACTAGTCCAATACGCGTTTCACGAACGCTAAAATTCGCGCAAGCACTGCTAATGCGAATATCACAGGCGCTGATCAAGTCGATGCCGGCGCCAAGGCAATGACCATGGATCACTGCAATCACTGGGAGGGCACACTCAGCGAGCGAAGAAATCGCTGCCTGAAAGCGACCCGTGCCCTCGAGCTGGCGGAGGTTGGCAACCGCCTCGGACGGCGCTGCGTCGTCGCCGTGGCCAAGACCTGAGTCGATCAAGTCGATACCCACACAAAAATGCTTTCCTCGGCCTGCCAGTACCACCGCCTTAATCGCCTCATCAGCCACAAACTGATCCAACGCATCGGGGATAGCTTCCCAAACCTCGCTTGACAGCGCGTTGTATTTTTCCGCACGATCGAGCCAGAGAACACCTACAGAGCCGATTTTTTCCAATGATAATACACTTGATAAAGACATATTATATCCCTGATACTATTGGTTATTTAATATTTAAAACCAGACAAAAAATGGTTCACTCTCAGTATCCCGCAGTACCATCGATCACCGATTGATAAACGCCTTGATCGAAAACCCGATAGCGCTGCTCACGCGGCGGAAGGTAGTAAAGTTGATCGCTGACACGATCCATATGATAGGCCTGTTTGCGTAGGTCACCCTTAACTAGCTTAAAGGTACCCGTGGTCGCAACTTCACGTTGAATACGAACAAACACCGGCTGCGCATAGATGGGTAAATTACTGGTCACATAGGCTGAAAACTCTTCGACGTCGAACGTCTCCTGATCCTTGAGTACCAGTGATACCATGCCCGCTTTACCATCCGCAGCGGGAATATCCACACCGTACACGTTGGCCATTTCGACCTGTCGATTGGCGTTGATAATTTCGCCAACTTCGTTAGTAGAGACATTCTCCGAACGCCAACGGAAGGTATCACCGACCCGATCGACAAATTGGTAGTGAGCCAATCCCATAGCAAAACCGACATCTACCTGACAAATCAAATCACCGGTATTGAACCATGCGTCGCCGGGCTTGACTAAATCGCGAAGAATCTTCGATTCGGACGCACTATTATTGGTGTAGCCGTCGAATTTGTAGCGATCATCAATCTCACCGAGCAACAACCCGGGCTCACCTACTGCCACTTCGACTACCTTGCCATGTTCATCGCGAACCATTTTATCGGCGTCGATATCATATTCGACAAGCAATATATTGGCTCCACAAATACCCATGGTGCGGTCTTTATTTAAGCCGTTAACGAAGCCAATATTGCCTTCGCTGGAGCCATAAAATTCGCACACACGCGAGATGCCAAAACGCTCTTTAAAGTCCATCCAAATATCTGGGCGCAAGCCATTTCCGAACACCCGATCGAGGCTGTTATTGCGCTCTTCAGGACAGGGTGGCTGAGCTAATAGATAGCGGCACAGTTCGCCCACATAGATAAAGTTGGTGATACTGTGGCGCTGCACATCCGACCAAAAGGCCGAGCCAGAAAACTTACGACGTAAGAAAATCGAGGCGCCAGAATAAAAACAGCTCCCTACTCCACAGATAAATCCGGTCGCATGGTAGAGCGGCAGGCAAATATAGAATCTATCGCTAGGTTTGGCTCTACAACCTATTTTGCTGTAGGGATAAACCCCTGACATCCAACGGCGATGGCTTATTTTAGCGGCTTTAGGTAAACCGGTGGTGCCAGACGTAAAAATATAAAAGGCCATATCTCCCGCGAGAATTTCGCAGGTATCGGCCAAGTTGTCACAGGCGTAGCCATCGAGTTGACTCAAAGCATCCTCTAGCCCCTCGGGTACCGCCGTCGTGCGCTGGTCTGCGATCCACAAAATATCGTCATCGGCCAATCCAATATCCACGCGGATAGCGTCTAAATTGGCAAACACCTCCTCGCCCACCACACATTTCACCGCCTTTGCAGTACTCAGACAGTGAGCCAATTGAGTGCCACTCAGCGCCGGATTTACAAACGCCGTTATCACTCCAAGCTTTTGCATAGCCACCGTGTAGGCGAGCATTTCGACGCGATTTTCCATGATCAATGCAATGCTATCGCCGCGTTTAACACCGCCATCCATGAGCGCTCTCGCCATTCGATTGGCAAGTTCGTTGAACTCTCTCCACGTCAATTCTTGCTGTTCAAAAATGATCATATTTCGGTCGGCATAACGCGCCGCCGTGGCCTCAAAAATACTCGCAACCGACACTGCAACCTCGGGTTGCGGCGGCTTAACCGCCATTACTGGCACCAGTTTCGCAAAATCTACCAACACCCGCAGTACTTCTCTTAAACTGATCATACAAACCCTCTATCGGTATACCTCGTGCTTTAGATCTGACGAGGCCGGCACAGCAATCGCAAGGCTAAGCGTCGATGCCCGTGATGCTGCGCATTAATTTACTCATACCACCGATCCAACGGTCGTAATTTGATGTTTTGTTGCGCATATACTCTAGCACAACCGGGTGCGGCAAAATCATAAAGGTCTCTTCTCGGAGACCATCAACCACGGTTTCTGCCAGCTCTTCCGGTTCGATCACACCATTGCTCATAGCCGCGGCGCTTGAGTCATTTTCAGTTTCAATCATCGGTGTTCGTACCGCCTGTGGGCAGAGCATAGACACCTTAATTCCCTGATGTTTGTGGTGAATTGCCAACCACTCGCCAAAACCCACCGCTGCGTGTTTTGTTACCCCGTAAGCCGCGCCGCCGATTTGGTTTAATAGCCCAGCGGCTGAGGCTGTATTTAAGAAATAACCGCCTCCACGGGCCACCATACGAGGCACTAAGTGACGCGACGCATACAGATGCGCCATCACGTTGACGTCCCAACTAGTTTGCCATTCGTGATTGGCCGAATTCAGGCCTTCGCCCAAACCAATGCCGGCATTCGAACAAAATAGATCGATCGGACCAATCTCACTTTCAGTTTGTTCAATCGCCTGCTGCACCTCTGCCTCGATAGCGACGTCGGCGGTCATAGCCACCCCAGAAACCAACTCAGCGGTCGCCTGAGCGCTCTGGGCATCGATATCCACGGCCACGATGCACTTCGCACCTTCAGCTTTGAAACGCACCGCCAAAGCTCTACCAATTCCGCTACCAGCACCCGTAATAACAACAATCTTGTCTCGTAATTCCATTCATCAACTCCTTTGCCACAAGCCAAAATAAACGCCATGATCCACCGCGGCAGACGCTAAAAAGCTATTATTTGTTCGCTAATCACGGTTGAGCGGTGCGCCCAAAAGACTGAGCACGCGAGGAAAAATCTCGACGCTACTTCGTATAGACGACGCCAAATCATGCATGCGAGTTTGCCAAAGAAAGCGCGTAAAAGCGAGTGCCGCCGTGCGCTTTTAATTAAAGTGTGGCGGGTAAGTCTCTAACCCACAAGTTAGTTTAAAAAGCGCCTGAGCATTGCATACGAGCCATATTGCGGGCACGCCTCGGATTAGGTACTAGATTCTAATTGAGCTTAAGTGCCCCAGCGCTCGCATACACCGAATTCGACGCGCGCAGAGCCAGTGCAACCCGGGGACCAACTAAGGGGCCAATTGGATTAGCAAAGATCCACGCTAAGCCGAGCCAAATCAGCGCAATCAATCAGCCCATAAAATACAAGCGCTGGTAATGCTAAAACCGCTGGCCACCATCGACAGAAAATCTATGCGTGGCGGACAGCGCAAGTCACGCTAAAGCCGCTCGCCGGCAGCCAAGCCCTTTGGGTAAGGATCGACTCTGGTCATTATGAGCGCGGCGGC
>CAJIZO010000138.1 GCA_905181995.1 Flavobacteriaceae bacterium TMED48 | reverse complement strand
GAACCTGTGACCCTCGCCTTGTAAGGGCGATGCTCTACCAGCTGAGCTAACCACCCGATCGCCGAATGGTGAGGCAGTCCTGCAAAATCCAACTAAAAAGCAAACTTTCAAGCTGGCTTGTAGGTCTTGCCTACACCCTTGAGGGTAGCAGTTGTTCATGCCGCATATCACTCTCGGGGAGCGCCATTATAGCGGCAATTGTTTTTTTCGCAATCAGTATTTGGGCTGTTATTGTCTGCTCGTGGAGTGGCTTTTGAGCGCGCTGATCGCGGCGTTTAAAAATTTAACGGCAGTCGTCTTAAAGGTGGATTTGACACTCGTGCCAAAGGACCTTTTGTTTCGCGCTGCATTCGGGATGTTCGCCTTTGGAGCGCCGTAAATAGTGAGCAAGTCGGCAACCTTTGGGGTCAGTGTGCGGCTAGGGCGGGGGCAGGATAAAATTATTGCTACGGCTGACCGGCGTCGGGGCTCGGCTTGATTGGCGGCGAGTTACCGAGGTGGCGGGGCCGCTATTGTATACGTTTGGACAACTCGACCTTGAGCAGGTGCTGAACGACCGACGCCTGCTGATTGGCCTGAGACACCATCGCTAATGCCGCCTCGTTGGCCATCTTTTTGCTCGCCAGCATGGACGTTTCAGCGGCGTAGTCGGCGTCGAGTATCTGACCGCGCGCGACGCTGGTGTTTAACGAGATGTTGGTAAGATTGTCGGCGATGTGGTCCATGCGCGAGAGCATTGAGCCGTAATCGGCACGGTGATTGTTGAGCGTTGTCAGGGCGTCTTCGATCAAATCGAGCGCGAAGGCCGAGTTGTATATAACGTTGACGTTGTTCAGTGTTTTCTTTTGGAACACGATGGCTTCACCCTTGCCGCCGTCGGCGCCGGGCGACCCTGTAACCACGCGGGTGCCATCGCTACTGACGCCCACCGAGCTGCCATTGCGGGCGTTGTCGGCGCTGCCGTCGATATCGGCGCCCTGTAAGCCCCATTCAAAACCGTTCCACGAATAGATCCGCGCATGCCCAGCGTCATTTCCGGCCGCGTCGTTGCCAGGCGCGCCCACTACCACGGTTTGGCCGTCATTGCTGATGGTCACCGACGTGCCATTGTGGTCGCCAGCGGTCTCGCCATCGATATCGGCACCTCGCTGGACCCAGCGACTGCCGCTCCAGTCAAACACGCGCGCGTGTCCGGCATCGGTACCCGCCCCATCGTTGTCTTTGGCGCCGACCACCAGGCTCTGGCCATCGCCCGATAGATCTACAGCGACACCGCTAAAGTCTTGAGCGTTCTCGCCATCGATATCGGCACCGCGCTGCACCCACTGGGAACCGCTCCAGTCGTAGACGCGAACATGGCCCGCGTCGCTGCCGTTGGCGCTGTCATTTTTATCGGCGCCCACCGCGAGGGTTTTGCCGTCGGTACTCAGGCTGATCGATACGCCGGAGTTGTCGCCAGCCGCTTCGCCATCGATATCGCCACCCAATTGGGTCCACTCGGTGCCGCTCCATTGATAAACCCGAACGTGTCCCGAGCTGTCGCCGTTGCCATCATTATTGATGGCACCCACCGCGATGGTGTTGCCGTTGCCGTTGACGGCGACGGCATTGCCCGACATATCGCCAGCGTTTTCACCGTCGATGTCGGCGCCGCGCTGCTGCCACGCAGAGCCGTTCCAGTCGTGCACCCGAACGTGACCGATATCGGTGAAGTAGGTGCCTGAACTGCTACTGTACTCGTCGAAACTGCCGTCGGTGCCATCGTCGCCGCGTGCTCCGACTACCAGCGTGTTGCCAGAGTCGCTAATGGCGATGGCGCTACCGCTCAGCGTATAGGAACCCGACACCTCCATCTCGCCACTGATGTCTGTGCCGCGTTGGCTGTATTCTTTGCCATTCCAATCGAGTACGCGAGCGATGCCCAGCAGGGTAGCCGTGCCATGGTTGCGCGGCGCGCCAATCGCCACTGAATTACCATCGGCGGTCATGGCGACCACGCCGCCCATTTCTTCGCCAGACACGTTGCCGTAGTGATCGGCGGTGTTGCGACCGGGAATGGTGACCATTTCTGACCAGTTGCCGCTGCCCAATTGATTGGGTTTGATCGAGGCAAAATTTAAATCTACGGTTTGGCCGGCGTTGGCCCCGGCGGCGATGGTGATGCGACCGACAGAGCCATCGAGCAGGGTTTTGTTGTTGAACTGGGTATTGGTGGCAATCCGATCGACCTCGGCGGTTAGTTCAGAAATCTCGCCTTGCAGTGCGGTTTTGTCGGCAAAGGTATTGTTGTCGCTACCGGCTTGGACGGCAATGTCCTTCATGCGATAGAGAATTTCGGCGACGTTTGCGAGGCCGCCATCGGCGATCTGCAGCATCGAGATGGCGTCGTTAGCATTGCGCACCGCCTGATTTAAACCTGAGATTTGTGAAGTCATGCGCGAGCTAATAGCCAGGCCGGCGGCGTCGTCAGCGGCTGAGTTAACCCTCAGGCCGGTGGATAGCCGCTGCATAGACTGGCCCAGCACTCGCTGATGCTGAATCGAAGCATTGGCCGCCCCAAGGGCAATTGTGTTGGTGTTGATTCGCACCACTTATAGCTCTGCGTAAGAAGTTAGTCTTTGACTATCTAAGCATCGACCGTTGTTTTAGAGCCTTGAGCTAAGCGGCAAAGTTTTGCCGTTTTTTTGGCAAAGTTTTGCCTTTGCCGCTTTGTGGTGCATTTTTGGTGTACAAATCCTAGTGGCAAAACTAGTATGGCGTCCTATCCTTAAAGGGATGCATGAGACTATGGAAATCTACAAACAATTTAGTATTGAAGCGGCGCACCGCCTGCCAAACGTTGCCAAGGATCATCAGTGCGCACGCCTGCATGGGCATTCATTTCAGGTGTCGATCCACGTCGAGGGTCCGGTCGGTGAGCACTCCGGTTGGGTAATGGATTTTGCCGATATTAAAGCCGCCTTTGCGCCGCTTTACGCGCAACTTGACCACCATTATTTAAATGACATCGAGGGGCTTGAAAATCCCACCAGTGAAAACATTGCGCGCTGGATCTGGACGCGCCTCAAGCCGAATTTGCCGGCCCTGAGCGCAGTGTCGATTAAAGAAACCTGCACCAGCGGCTGCGTTTACTCGGGGCCTTGAGGCGCTGCGTTGGGGTTTGGTGCCATCCTCTCCCACAGCAACACCGCTAACATCAGCGTTACCGGCGCAGCGCAAAGTAGCGTTATTTGTTGCCAAGAGAGTAGGTTGATCGCCCAACCAGCGGCAAACGCCGTGATGGCCGCGCCGGCAAATACCCCAAAATCATTCACCGCCTGCGCCTTTAAGTTATCTTTGGGCAGGTGGGTCAATGGCAACAGGGTGGTGCTGGCGATAAACAAAAAATTCCAGCCGACCCCCAGCAGCACCAATTGCAGCCAAAAGCCCGTAACGCTAATGTCCAGCGAGCCGCCAACAATGGTTGCCACATAACAGCCCAGCCCGATCAACATCATGCCGCGAATGCCCAGTCGCTTAAATAGCAATGGCGCGATAAACGAGGGTAAAAACATCGCCGCAATGTGGCTTTGAATCACCCACTTTGTATCGATCAACGAGTACCCGTGGATGTGGTGCATGCTGATCGGGGTGCCGGTCATAACAAACGACATGGCCGCATAGGCGACGATGCCACCGATCACCGCAGTGCAAAATGACCGGCTGCGCAACAAATCGCGAGTTTTTGTGCTGACGCCTTGGTTTTCGGCATGGAGAGATTGCGCAGGGGTGTAAAGCGCCAGCAAGGCTGCGGCTAGGGCAATAATCGCAAGGCTCAGCCAGAACGATCCCTGATAGGTGAGTGCGGTTAGGTTGGCGCCCAGCACTGCCATTTCTGGCCCCAAAAAAGCGGCAATAATACCGCCGCCCATGACCAGCGATGCCGCGCTGGCTCGGGCGTCTGACGCCACCGATTCCATCGCTGCAAATCGGCTTTGCATAAGCGCCGTGGTCAGGGTGCCGAACAGCAGCGATGCGACGCAAAACAGCAGGAAGTTGTTTGCGCCAAGCGCCACCGTGGCCAGCCAGCAGGTCAGCATTCCCAGCGCCATAAACAGCCACAGGGCGTGCTTTCTGCCCAGCGCTCGCATACCTAGGTTGACCGGTATGACGCTGGCGGCCGAGCCTATAATCATCAGCGCATTGGGGGCGGTGGCCCAGATTTTCGATGGCGCCATGTCGGTGCCGATCAAGCCACCAAGCATCATCATCATAGTGCCGGCAGAACCCGCCAGAGCCGAACTGATGCTGAGTATCCAGGCATTTTTGAAGGTGGTTGAAAAGATCATGCGCAATCCGCAGCGTGGCGCGCGCTAAAAATAGCCGGTGAAGGTGCCTGGTTCGACACGCTGTGCCCGGCCGTTAGGGTGGGGTAGATTATGACAGGTCGCATTGGTTGATTCTCTCTCGCGGCAATACGTTAACGCATCGCCTAGGCTGTTCCATCAGCATTTCCGCCAGTTCCGAATGCGCTTTTGTTAACGCTATGTGGGTGGGCAGTAGCATCAGCTTAATCGGCTTTGGATCGTTGGTCGAGAAGTTTTTAAGCGCACGATGACGGTGGGTTTGCAGCGTGTATTGCGCCCCAATAACGCACGGGGCCGGCCCCGACGATGGCGGTTCGGCAGCGCACGGCAGAGACAAAGTTGCGCGCTGGGAGGCGATTTTGACGCGGGTGGTTCAGCCTCGGCGCCGCGCCCGCCTTTCATATACCACCCGAATACTGTAAAATCGAGGCTCTTGCGCTATGTGGTCACGCGGTTTTACGGCCTTATTAATGCGCGCACTATGAGATTTAAATGCTCGAAATCGGCTCGGTCAATCAGTTAGATGTTGTAAAAATAGTCGATTTTGGGGTGTACCTCGACGGCGGTGAGCGCGGCGAAATCCTGCTGCCATCCAGTCAAGTACCTAGCGATTGCGTGCTGGGTAGTCGGGTTGACGCGTTCCTGTATTTCGACTCGGATGATCTTCTTATCGCCACCACACAGACCCCTCGGGTTCAGGTGGGTTGCTGCGCGTATATGACGGTGGTCGATGTTAACGCCGTCGGCGCGTTCCTCGACTGGGGTCTGGCCAAAGATCTGCTGGTACCCTTTAACGAACAACAAACACCCATGCGCGTTGGTCAGAGCTATGTGGTGTATGCCTACCACGATCAGCAGTCCGACCGCATCGTCGCCTCCTCCAAACTCAGTCATCACCTTAGCGAACAAGCGGCATGGCTGAAGCCACGCCAAGCTGTGCAACTGCAGATTGCTGCGCGCACTGACTTGGGGTTTAAGGCGGTGGTCGATGATCGGTTTTTGGGTTTGATCTTTGCCGACGATGCCTACCGCCAGTTAAGCGTTGGCGAGCGCCTGCCGGGTTTTGTTAAACAGGTGCGCAGTGACGGCAAGCTGGATCTATTGATCTCTCAGGCGTCGCTGCAAGGCGATCATCA
>CAJIZO010000137.1 GCA_905181995.1 Flavobacteriaceae bacterium TMED48 | reverse complement strand
TACCACGGATGTAACAGGTGCCTGTGAGTTACCAGAAGGCGTAGAGATGGTGATGCCTGGCGATAACATCCAAATGGTTGTGACGTTGATTGCGCCGATTGCGATGGAGGATGGCCTGCGTTTTGCGATCCGTGAAGGCGGCCGCACCGTGGGTGCCGGCGTCGTCGCTAAAATCGTCGAGTAACGGCAAGCAATAGCACCAAGGGGCGTTGTTGGCCCCTTTTTTGTCCCTTGCGCGGCGCTCGAAGCTATGCTGGTGGTGGTCTTTTACCGCAGCGCCGCTCGAGATAGAAATAAATCCGCCTCGGCGGGTAAATGACTTGACAGATATCGGTCGCAGCACTAGAATTCGCGCTCGTTTTTCACGGCTGTCGACAGGCGTACGTGGTTTTAAATAGTAGTTTGATTGGAGTTGCTCGGACATGCAAAACCAGAGTATTCGGATACGCCTGAAGGCTTTTGATCACAAGTTGATCGATACTTCGACGCAAGAAATAGTTGAAACGGCAAGGCGGACGGGTGCCCAGATTCGCGGTCCTATCCCACTGCCGACCCGGCGCGAGAAGTTCACAATTCTAATTTCTCCGCACGTCAATAAAGATGCGCGTGATCAGTATGAGATTCGCACCCACAAACGTCTTTTAGATATCGTCGAGCCGACCGAAAAGACCGTCGATGCGTTGATGAAGTTAAACTTAGCAGCAGGCGTTGAAGTACAAATCAGCCTGAGCTAGCAGTACTGCGGCGACAAGCGCCGTTTAACGACAGTGTAACGCTTTGAAATAAGCGGCCGTAGCGGGTAACAGCCCCGTACACTCGAGAGGTTATACAATGAGAATAGGTCTAGTTGGCCGCAAGTGCGGTATGACGCGCGTGTTCACTGAAGATGGTGCGTCCATCCCAGTGACCGTGGTCGAGGCAACCCCAAACCGCGTTACCCAAGTCAAATCTGACGAAGTGGATGGCTATTCCGCCATCCAGATCACTACCGGTGAGAAAAAATCATCCCGTGTTAGCAAGCCCAAGGCGGGTCAATTCGCCAAGGCGGGTGCTGAAGCCGGGCGTGGTCAGTGGGAATTCCGCACCGATGGCTCTAGCGAGGCATTTGAAGTCGGCGCGGCCTTGACGGTCGATCGTTTTGCTGCCGGGCAATTTGTCGATGTCACCGGCACTTCAAAAGGTAAAGGCTTTCAGGGCGGCGTGAAGCGCTGGAATTTTGCCATGCAAGATGCAACGCACGGCAACTCGATTTCCCACCGAGCTCCAGGTTCTATCGGTCAGAATCAGACCCCGGGTCGAGTATTCAAGGGCAAGAAAATGGCCGGCCACATGGGTGCTGAGCGCGTGACCACGCAAAATTTAGAGATCATCCGAGTCGATGCAGCGCGCAACCTGCTGTTGATCAAAGGTGCCGTTCCCGGCGCCCCGGGCGGTGATGTACTTGTTCGCCCAGCGGTCAAAGGTTAAGGAGAGCGTCGATGGAATTAGCAATAGCGACACCCCAAGGCAGCAGTGGAACCGTCGAGGTTTCAGAGAGCGCCTTTGGCAAAGAATTTAATCAAGATTTAGTGCACCAAGCGGTCGTGGCGTTTTTGGCCGGTGCTAGGCAGGGAACTCGGGCGCAAAAAAACCGCTCCGCAGTGTCCGGCGGCGGCAAGAAGCCCTTCCGTCAAAAGGGGACTGGCCGCGCACGTGCAGGCACCATTCGCAGCCCTTTATGGCGCTCGGGCGGGATAACATTTGCAGCCCAGCCGCAAGATCACAGCCAGAAGCTAAATCGTAAAATGTACCGCGCGGCAATGCGTTCGATCTTGTCTGAGTTGGCGCGGCAAGAGCGCTTGGTGGTGGTCGAAGAGTTTGCTGTCGATGCCCCTAAGACCAAGAGTTTGATTGCCAAGTTGGCCGAATACGACGTTACTGCGGCACTGATCGTGACTGAAGAAGTAGACGAGAATCTCTATCTGGCGTCGAGAAATTTACACCGTGTCGATGTTTGCGATGCCGCAGGCGCCGACCCAGTTAGCTTGATCAACTCAGCAGTGGTGATGGTGACCGTCGCGTCACTGAAAAAGTTTGAGGAGATTCTGGTATGAACCAAGAGCGGATTTACAGTGTGATCCTCGGCCCTCATGTCACTGAAAAGTCGGCGTCCGGTGGCGGTGAAACCAGTCAAGTGGTGTTTAAGGTGGCACGCGATGCCAACAAGCTAGAGATCAAAAAGGCTGTAGAGACATTGTTTGAAGTGGTTGTCGAGGACGTGCGCGTACTGGCGGTCAAGGGCAAGACCCGGCAGACCCGCAACGGCGTCGGCAAGCGTAGCGATTGGAAGAAAGCCTATGTGCGTCTCGCTGCCGGCAGTGATATTGATTTTGCGGTAGTGGAATAAGGGGAACGTAATGCCAGTTATCAAGAGAAAGCCAACCTCGCCAGGACGCCGCTTCGTCGTCAGCGTGGTCAACCCCGAGTTGCACAAAGGTGCGCCGCATGGGCCGTTGTTGGCGCCTAAAAAGCGTACTGGTGGTCGTAATTCCAGCGGTCGTATCACCACCCGTCACGTCGGTGGTGGTCACAAGCAGCACTACAGAATCATAGATTTTAAGCGCAACAAAGATGGCATTCCGGCGTTGGTTGAGCGACTCGAATACGATCCTAACCGCAGTGCCAATATCGCGCTGGTGTGTTATGCGGACGGCGAGCGACGTTACATCATTGCACCTAAGGGTGTTAGTGCGGGTGACCGCTTGATGTCTGGCGCAGATGCTCCGATCAAGGTCGGCAATACACTGCCAATTCGCAACATTCCGGTCGGGTCGGTGATCCATTGTGTCGAGATGAAGCCTGGCAAGGGTGCGCAGATAGCGCGCAGTGCTGCCGCCTCCGTGCAATTGGTAGCTCGCGAAGGTACCTACGCGACGCTGCGGTTACGCAGCGGCGAGATGCGCAAGGTATTGTCCGATTGTCGCGGTACGATTGGCGAAGTTTCCAATAGTGAACATAGCTTGCGCTCGCTTGGTAAGGCGGGGGCTGCGCGCTGGCGTGGCGTGCGTCCGACGGTGCGCGGCGTAGCAATGAATCCGGTCGATCACCCGCATGGAGGTGGCGAAGGCCGTACCTCGGGCGGTCGTCATCCGGTATCCCCGTGGGGCATGCCAACCAAGGGATACAAGACGCGCAAGAACAAGCGCACCGATAAATATATCCTTCGTCGTCGCAAATAGACGTCGATTCGCAAAATATTAGAAGAGGAGTGCCAAGGTGCCACGCTCGCTGAAGAAAGGACCATTTGTAGACCTTCACCTAGTTAAGAAGGTCGAGGACGCTGTTGCGACCAAAGATCGACGGCCGATCAAGACCTGGTCGCGTCGGTCGATGATACTGCCCGACATGGTTGGGCTAACGATTGCCATTCACAACGGTCGACAGCACATACCAGTGCTGATCAACGAAGAGATGGTAGGGCATAAACTGGGCGAATTTTCGCCAACGCGCACCTATCGTGGGCACGCGGCTGACAAGAAGTCCAAGCGCTAAGCGCGGCGACGGCTGAAAGAGGATTGATACGGTGGAAGTAGCAGCAGTTTTAAAAGGGGCCAAAATTTCAGCGCAGAAAGTGCGTCTGGTTGCGGACCAGGTGCGCGGCAAGCCGGTTGAAGAGGCTCTGGATATACTTCAGTTCAGCGGACGAAAGGGCGCTGACATCATGAAGAAAGTGCTCGAGTCGGCGATTGCTAATGCCGAGCACAACGCCGGAGCAGACGTCGATGAGCTTTTCGTGACAACCGTGTTTGTCGACGAGGGCGTGACGATGAAACGCATTAAACCAAGAGCTAAAGGGCGCGCTGATAGAATACTAAAGCGCAGCTGCCATATTACAGTCAAAGTTGCTGAGAAGTAGAGCAGAGGTTCGGGAGACCACTCAATGGGCCAAAAAGTACATCCAACCGGTATTCGTCTGGGCATCGTTAAGAAGCACAGTTCGACTTGGTACGCAGGCAATAAAGATTACGCTGAAAAGCTGTATCAAGATCTGACTGTGCGCGATTTTATTCGCAAGCGCTTGGCGCATGCGTCTGTTAGTCGGGTTGATATAGAGCGCCCATCAGATAGCGCTCGGATCACAATTCACACAGCACGGCCGGGAATTGTTATCGGTAAAAAGGGCGAAGATGTTGAGCGTCTGCGCAACGAAGTCGCCAAGCAGATGAATTGTGCGGTGCACATCAATATCGAAGAGATCCGCAAGCCCGATCTCGACGCGTCGCTGACGGCCCAAAACGTCGCGCAGCAACTCGAGCGCCGGGTGATGTTTCGTAGAGCGATGAAGCGCGCGGTACAAAACGCTATGCGCGGTGGTGCGCTAGGGGTAAAAATTCAGGTTGGCGGTCGACTTAACGGCGCGGAGATTGCGCGTTCAGAGTGGTACCGGGAAGGGCGAGTGCCGTTGCACACGCTGCGCGCAGATATCGATTATGCGACGGCTGAAGGAAACACAACGTATGGCGTGATCGGCGTCAAAGTGTGGATCTTTAAAGGCGAAGTTCTCGGTGGCGAGCAGCAGGAAGCGCCTGCCAGCAAAGAAAAAAGTAACAGGAAATAAGCGAGAAGGGTAACGCGACATGTTGCAACCAAAACGTACAAAATTTCGCAAGATGCACAAGGGCCGCAACCGAGGTTTGGCTCTGCGTGGCAGTAAGGTTAGCTTTGGCGAGTTCGGTTTAAAAGCGACGGGTCGCGGCCGCTTGACGGCGCGTCAGATCGAAGCGGCGCGACGAGCTATTTCTCGGCACATCAAGCGTGGTGGGAAAATCTGGATTCGAGTGTTTCCGGACAAGCCAATTACCCAAAAGCCGCTAGAGGTTCGCATGGGCAAGGGCAAGGGTAATGTAGAATACTGGGTAGCGCTGATCCAGCCGGGTCGGGTTATCTATGAAATGGAGGGCGTTAGCGAACAGCTGGCGCGCGAGGCGTTCGCACTGGCCGCAGCCAAGCTGCCCATAGCGACTACATTTGTTAAACGTTCGGTGATGTGATTATGAAAGCTAGCGAATTGCGCGAAAAGTCGACTGACGAGCTGAAAGAGGCGTTGAGCGCCGAGCACAAACAGCAGTTTAAACTGCGAATGCAGTTGGCGACGGGGCAGTTGTCGGAGACCCATCTGGTCAAGTTGGCGCGCCGCAACGCTGCAAAGATTAAAACAGTGCTGAACCAGAAAGCCGGAGAGTGAAGATGTCCGAAAGCAAAACAAACACGCGTAATCTGACTGGCAGGATCACCAGTGACAAGATGGATAAGACCATCACGGTCATGGTTGAGCGCCGCGTCAAGCACCCGGTATACGGTAAGATTTTGACCAAGTCGTCAAAGATCAAGGCTCACGATGAGAGCAATGACGCGCAAATGGGCGATCTGGTGACGATTGCTGAGTGTCGACCTATATCCAAGCACAAGTCTTGGGTGCTGGTAAATGTGGATGAGCGAGCAACCGTCTAGTAACACTGCGGTAGGCCTAAGTGACAGGGTAAGAAAATGATTCAAACAGAAAGTTATCTCGATGTGGCAGACAACAGCGGTGCACGGCGTGTGATGTGTATCAAGGTGCTCGGCGGTTCGCACCGGCGCTACGCCCGGGTGGGCGATATCATCAAAGTGACGGTCAAAGAGGCGATTCCTCGCGGCAAAGTCAAGAAGGGCCAAGTGATGAGTGCCGTAGTGGTGCGCACCAAAAAGGGTTTGCGTCGTCAGGATGGTAGTTTGATCAAGTTTGATGACAATGCGGCGGTGCTGTTAAACGCCAGTATGGCGCCAGTGGGAACGCGCATTTTTGGGCCAGTAACACGCGAGCTGCGAACCGAGCGCTTTATGCGTATCATTTCGCTCGCTCCGGAAGTGCTCTAGGAGAGGATGTAGATATGGCGATGTCAAAAATTAAGCGCGACGACGAAGTGATCGTCATTGCGGGCAAGGACAAGGGCAAGCGCGGGAAGGTGGTCAAGGTTTTGGAAAAAAACCGCTTGATCGTGGCCGGCGTGCAGATGATCAAAAAGCATCAGAAGCCCAATCCGCAAGCGGGTGTTCCAGGTGGGATTATTGAGCGTGAAGCGCCCATCCAGGTCTCTAACGTGGCGATCTTTAACGCCGCAACGAGCAAGGCAGACCGCGTCGGGTTTAAATTTCAAGACGATAAAAAGATTCGTGTCTTCAAGTCTAACGGCGAAGCCGTAGACGCCTAAGGTAACAGGGAAATAACATGGCCAGGCTGCAACAACTATATAAAAACGAATTGGTAGCAAAGCTGAAGTCAGAGTTGTCGTTAGGCAACGTGATGGAAGTTCCGCGGATTACCAAGATCACGCTCAACATGGGTGTCGGCGAAGCGATTGGCGACAAAAAGTCGCTCGAGAGCGCGGTGGCTGACTTGACCCTGATCGCTGGGCAAAAGCCGGTGATAAACAATGCGCGCAAGTCGATCGCTGGATTCAAGGTTCGCCAGGGTTGGCCAATTGGCACCAAGGTCACGTTGCGCAGCGAGCGCATGTACGAATTTTTGGAGCGCTTGGTGGGTATAGCGATTCCACGGATTCGCGATTTTCGCGGCATTAGCCCGAAGCAGTTCGATGGTCGTGGCAATTTTTCGATGGGGGTCAACGAACAAATTATCTTCCCCGAGATCGATTATGAGAAGATTGACAAGTTGCGCGGAATGGACATCACCATTACCACGACGGCACGCAATGACGACGAAGGGCGGGCGCTTTTGAGAGCCTTCAACTTCCCTCTAAAAGGTTAAACGAAATGGCAAAAGTATCGATGGTAGAGCGCGAGAAACGTCGTGCCAAAACAGTCGCAAAGTACGCCGAAAAACGCGCTGAGTTGAAGGCTGCGATTCGCAACGTCGAATTGTCTGACGAAGAGCGGTGGGATGCGCAGTTGAAATTCCAACAGTTGCCGCGTGACGCCAGTCCAGTGCGCCAGCAAAATCGCTGTCGCATAACCGGCCGTCCCCACGGTGTTTATAGAAAGTTTGGCCTGTGCCGAAATAAACTTCGCGAAGCAGCGATGCGCGGTGAAGTTCCCGGACTTGTTAAGTCTAGCTGGTAGGGTTGAGGAGCGTTATTTTATGAGTATGCAAGATCCAGTTTCAGATATGTTGACGCGCATCCGCAACGCGCACCACCGCAGCAAGCCCGACGTCGGTATGCCGTCGTCAAAGCTCAAGGTCTCGTTGGCCCAAGTGTTGCAGAGCGAAGGCTACATCGATGGTTACAGTGTCAGTGACGAAGTAAAGCCGTCTTTGACGCTGGCGCTAAAGTACTTCGAGGGCAAGCCGGTTATTGCCGAGATTGACCGCATAAGCAAGCCGAGTCTCAGGCGCTATAGCGGCAGCGGTGATTTGCCAAAGGTCCGCAGTGGTCTGGGCGTGGCGATTATTTCTACCAGTCAGGGTGTTATGACTGATCGTGCTGCGCGCGCTGCCGGTATTGGTGGCGAAGTGCTTTGCACAGTATTTTAATAGGATTGAACGATGTCTAGAGTTGCAAAAAACCCCATTAAGGTACCTAGCGATGTGCAAGTGATGCTGAGTAGCGGAGAGATTGCGGTAAAAGGTGCCAAGGGCACGCTGTCGATGCCGATAAACGCCGAAGTAACGGTGGTCGAGGAGAGCGGGGTATTAACCTTTGCCGCGCGCTCGTCGGGCAACTTTGCCAATGCCATGTCTGGCACCACGCGCGCTCTGGTCAATAATATGGTGACTGGTGTCACCGTCGGCTTCGAGAAAAAGTTAGAACTGGTGGGCGTCGGTTATCGCGCCCAAGTACAGGGCAGCAATATTAATTTAACGCTGGGGTTCTCGCATCCAGTGGTGTATGCATTGCCCGAGGGTGTGACGGCCGAGACGCCCAGCCAGACCGAGGTAGTGTTAAAGTCTTCGGACAAGCAAAAACTGGGTCAGGCCGCCGCAGAGATTCGCGCGTTCCGGCCACCTGAGCCCTATAAAGGCAAGGGTGTGCGGATAGATGGTGAGCGCATAAGACGCAAAGAAGCTAAGAAAAAGTAACAGGGTGAGATGATGAGCGACAAAAAAGTTTCCCGCCAACGCCGAGCTCGGCGAGTGCGAATGAAGATCCGCGAATTAGGTGCGACGCGCCTGTGTGTCAATCGTACTCCGCGGCATATTTATGCGCAGATCATAGGCGCCGATGGCGACCGTGTGGTGGCCAGTGCATCGACACTGGAGAAAGAGTTGCGTTCGGGTAGCACCGGTAACGCCGAAGCGGCCGCTGTGGTTGGCAAGTTAGTTGCCGAGCGAGCAGTCGCCGCTGGGGTTAGCAAAGTGGCGTTCGATCGCAGCGGTTTCAAATATCATGGCCGGATCAAGGCCTTGGCAGACGCCGCGCGTGACGCCGGCCTTGAATTTTAATAGGTAGATAAGGTATGGCTTTCACAGATCAAAAAGATTCTGCAGCTGAAGGAATGATGGAGAAGCTGGTACAGGTCAATCGCGTTGCGAAGACCGTAAAAGGTGGTCGCATATTTGCCTTTACTGCGTTGACGGTGGTCGGCGATGGCAAAGGCAAGGTCGGTTTCGGCCGCGGTAAAGCCCGCGAGGTACCGCAGGCGATACAAAAGGCGATGGAAGCGGCGCGCCGCAACATGATCGACGTGTCATTGGATGGTACGACCATTCAGTATCCGATCAAGGGTATCCACGCTGCGTCTAAGATATACATGCAACCGGCGTCCGAAGGTACGGGTGTTATTGCCGGTGGCGCAATGCGCGCGGTGTTGGAATTGGCCGGGGTGCAGAACGTTCTAGCTAAGTGCTATGGCTCTACCAATCCGGTCAACGTGGTACGCGCAACTTTTAATGCGCTGCAAAACATGCGCTCGCCGGACGACGTGGCAGCCAAGCGTGGTAAGTCAGTAGAAGAGATTCTTAACTAGAGGCCGGAGATTCTCGGCGCGGTGGAAAAACATCATGGCAAAAGAAAAAACAATCAAAGTGACTCTTACCAAGAGCACCATTGGGCGATTGAAGAACCATAAGGCGTGTGTCACAGGCCTAGGTTTGCGCCGCATTGGGCACAGCGTGCAGGTCGAGGATACCCCGTCGGTGCGCGGCATGATCAATAAAGTCAACTATATGTTGCAGGTAGAGGAAGCGTAGCATGCGTATGAATACTTTGAGCCCGGCACCGGGTCGTGTAAAAGTCGGCAAGCGCGTCGGTCGCGGTATGGGCAGTGGCATGGGCAAGACCTGCGGTCGGGGCCATAAGGGCCAGAAGTCTCGGAACGGTGGGTCGGTGCGGCCTGGTTTTGAAGGCGGGCAGATGCCATTGCAAAAGCGCTTGCCAAAGTACGGGTTTACCTCGCGCTTGGCTGCGGTTACCGCGGAAATTCGCCTGTCGGAGCTCAACCTGATTGCCGGTGATGTGGTCGATATCGAATCACTGCGCGCTGCAGGTCTGATCAACAACAGCATTCGTCGCGCTAAGGTGTTTGCCTCTGGAGAGGTCAACAAAGCGCTAACACTGCGCGGTGTTGGCGCAACTAAAGGCGCGCTGGCGGCGATTCAAGCGGCTGGCGGAAGCTTAGCAGACGCATAAATAGCAGACGCGTAAAAAGAGAAGAACTATGGCCATGGCAGGTGCAGCAGCGTTGGGTAATCAGAAGGGCTTGGGTGAGCTTTGGGCTCGTTTGCGCTTTCTTTTTATGGCGATTATCATTTATCGCATTGGTACTCATATACCGGTGCCTGGATTTGATCCCGATCGCCTAGCGGAGCTGTTCAACCAAAATCAGGGGACTTTCCTCGGCTTGTTTAATATGTTTTCTGGCGGTGCCTTGGAGCGTATGAGCATTTTGGCGCTCGGCGTGATGCCCTACATTTCTGCCTCGATCATCATGCAGCTATTAGCCGCCACCGTGCCGGCGCTTGAGCAGCTTAAGAAAGAGGGCGACGCGGGTCGCCGCAAAATCAACCAGTACACTCGCTACGGCACGGTCGGTTTGGCGCTGGTGCAAGGCACGGCGATGTCGGTTGGCTTTGCGTCTCAGGGTCTCGCTTACGAGATCAACACGCTGTTTTATATGGTGGCGATTTCATCACTGGTTGCTGGTGCAGTATTTTTGATGTGGTTGGGCGAACAGATTACCGAGCGCGGTATTGGCAACGGTATTTCGATGTTGATTTTTGCCGGCATTGTCGCCGGTATCCCCGGCGCCATCGGTCAGGCGCTAGAGTCGGCGCGCCAGGGCGATATTAACCCTATTATGCTGGTATTCGTGTTGATCATTGCCATTGCAGTGGTCTATTTTGTGGTCTTTATCGAGCGCGGGCAGCGTCGTTTAACCGTCAATTATGCCCAGCGTCAAGGTCGGCAAGCGTACAACGCTCAGGCGTCGCACTTGCCCCTCAAAGTTAACATGGCGGGGGTTATCCCAGCTATTTTCGCCAGCAGTATGCTGCTTTTTCCAACCTCGATAAGCCAGTGGTTTGGACAGGGCGCGAATGCACCGGCGTGGCTTCAAGATCTGGCCATATTGATCGGCCCGGGGCAGCCACTGTATATCCTATTGTTTTCGTCGTTGATTATCTTTTTCAGCTTCTTTTACACCGCGCTGATGTACAATCCGCGCGAAGTCGCCGACAACCTAAAACGCGGAGGGGCCTATCTACCGGGAATTCGTCCCGGAGAGCACACCGCCAAATACATCGACAGCGTGACGACTCGACTGACGCTGATCGGTGGTATCTACATCACATTGATTTGTCTGATGCCACAATTTTTAAACGTGTATTTCAACGTGCCCTTTTATCTGGGCGGTACTTCACTGTTGATTGCGGTTGTTGTGACCATGGATTTTATGGCGCAGGTGCAGTCGCACTTGATGTCACAACAATATGATTCGCTTATGAAAAAGGCCAACCTCAAAAACGTTGGCCGCAAATAGGGAGAGGATGCTATGAAAGTTCGCGCATCGGTTAAAAAGATTTGTCGTAATTGTAAAGTCGTCCGTCGCAAGGGAGTGGTTCGGGTTATATGCAGCGTTGAGCCGCGACATAAGCAGCGACAGGGTTAGAACGGTTGATTTTTACAATGTCTATCGGTATCCTTCCCCGCCGTTTTGCAGACTACCTGCAGGCGGCTAGAGGTTGCCTAAAAACTTACAGTATAGTGGAGTAATGTGAATGGCCCGTATTGCCGGTGTCAACATCCCCGATAACAAGCATGCCGTGATCTCACTGACCTACGTGTTCGGTGTCGGTCGGCCAACCGCAAGGCGCATTTGCGCAGAGGTCGGTATTGGTGAAATGACAAAAATTTCCGAGTTGGACGACAGCGAACTCGACAAGCTGCGCGCCGCCGTTGGCGAGCGAGAGGTCGAGGGTGACCTGCGTCGCGAGGTGAGCATGAACATCAAGCGGTTGATGGATCTCGGTTGTTACCGCGGTCTGCGACATCGCCGTAACCTGCCAGTGCGTGGGCAGCGTACCAAGACCAATGCACGCACCCGCAAGGGACCTCGTCGTCCCATTAAAAGATAATTCTTAGGATCATTTTGTAATGGCAAAAGTAGCAACCAAAGCGACCCGTAAGAAGGTCAAAAAGACCGTAGTGGACGGGGTAGCGCACATCTACGCTTCGTTCAATAATACTATTGTGACCATCACCGATCGCCAAGGCAACGCTCTATCGTGGGCTACGGCCGGCGGGTCGGGTTTTCGCGGGTCGCGCAAAAGTACCCCATTTGCAGCCCAGGTGGCTGCAGAGCGCGCCGGTGAGGCGGCCAAAGACTATGGACTGAAGAATCTCGACGTCCAAGTCAAAGGGCCTGGCCCGGGTCGCGAGTCGGCGGTGCGCGCACTCAACAATGCCGGTTACAAGATCACCAACATTACGGATGTTACGCCGGTGCCACACAACGGCTGTCGCCCACCGAAAAAACGCCGCGTTTAAGCGAGCGGTCGAGAGAGAAATAATATGGCTAGATACCTAGGACCTACCTGTAAATTATCCCGCCGGGAGGGCACTGATCTGTTCCTCAAGAGCGGCGTTCGCCCACTTGAGTCAAAGTGCCGTGCCGAGAGTGCGCCGGGGCAACATGGCCAGCGACGTGGGCGCCTGTCGGACTACGGCGTGCAGTTGCGTGAGAAGCAAAAGGTTCGCCGCATTTATGGGGTGCTCGAGAAGCAGTTCCGTAACTATTACAAAGCCGCGGCCAGTATCAAGGGCAATACCGGTGAAAACCTGCTGACCTTATTGGAACAGCGCCTCGACAACGTGGTCTACCGTATGGGCTTCGGTGCCACTCGGGCCGAGTCCCGCCAGCTGGTTGCGCACAACGCGATCACGGTAAACGGTCAAAAGGTCAACATTCCATCGTACAAGGTGCAGGAAGGCGATCTGGTCGGTTTGCGCGAGAAATCTAAAAAGCAGTTGCGTGTGCAGACCGCTCTGCAATTGGCAGCTCAGCGCGGTGTCGGCGAGTGGTTAAATGTCGACAACAGCAAGATGGAAGGGACCTTTATACGCAATCCAGATCGCGCGGACCTGCCGGCCGAGATAAACGAGAACCTGATTGTTGAACTTTACTCTAAGTAATTAACGCTTAGCCTTAACAGGTAATACTATGCAAAACTCTGCAACTGAATTCTTGACGCCCCGCAATATCGACGTTACGTCGCACAATTCGACGCACGCCAAGATCGTCCTCGAGCCGTTGGAAAGAGGCTTTGGTCACACCCTGGGCAACGCGCTGCGGCGTATTTTGTTGTCTTCTATGTCGGGGTGCGCGATCGTAGAAGCCGATATCGAAGGCGTCGAACACGAGTACAGCACCATCGAGGGCGTGCAAGAAGACGTGATGGAAATTATCCTCAACCTCAAGGGTGTTGCGGTGGTAATGGAAGGGCGTGACGAGACCACTCTGGTCCTCGATGTGACCGGCCCAGGCCAGGTATTAGCCGGTGACATTCAGGTTGATAATCACGTTGAGATCATCAATCCCGAGCACGTGATCGCCAATATTTCAGGCAAGGCACGGCTGCACATTGAACTGAGAATTGAACGTGGACGCGGCTATCAGCCAGCTGATGCACGAGTGGTTGACGAGGAAACGCGCACCATTGGCCGCCTCAAGATCGACGCGACCTTTAGCCCGGTATATAGCGTTGCTTATAGCGTTGAGAACGCGCGGGTTGAGAACCGTACCGACCTCGACAAGTTAGTGCTCGAGTTGGAGACCAACGGCACCATCGATCCCGAAGAGGCGATTCGCCGTGCCGCGACTATATTGCAGCAGCAGATGGCGGTGTTTGTCGATCTAGAGGGTGAGACCGCTGCGGAGCCTGAAGAGGAAGAGGTAGAGATTGATCCCACGCTGTTGCGTCCGGTCGATGACCTAGAGCTCACGGTACGCTCGGCAAACTGCCTCAAGGCCGAAAGCATCTACTACATTGGCGATTTGATACAACGCACCGAGGTGGAGCTGCTTAAGACGCCCAATCTTGGCAAGAAGTCGCTCACAGAAATCAAGGATGTGCTCGCTTCGCGCGGACTATCCCTCGGTATGCGTCTCGAAAATTGGC
>CAJIZO010000136.1 GCA_905181995.1 Flavobacteriaceae bacterium TMED48 | reverse complement strand
GTCACCGCTACAGCCGACACGCGAACGTTGCGATTGATGACCGCAGTGCCGGTTCGCGAGTTAATCACCACGCGCGCTGGCGGCTCACCGGGAACCACCTCTAAATTTTCGATCATGCTGACAAAGGCAACCCGCTGTGATGGATCGCGGGGTGCCCGGACGGCGATGGAGACGCCGTCGATCGCATTCGCTGTGCCAGCCCCAAAGTTGTCGTTGATGGCTATCGAAACCGCGTTGGAAGTCGAAAAATCATACTCGCGAACGTTGAGCACAATGTGATCAGAATCTTCAAATGGGTTGGGCACCATGCGCTCGACCATCGCGCCATTGGGAATCCGCCCCGCGGTCGGGACGCCGACCTGTAGTTCGGCGCCGGCCGCGTTAGCGGTTATACCGGTGACCGTTAATGGGCCCTGCGCCAGCGCATAGACTTCACCGTCTACACCGCGCATTTCAGTCATAATCAGGGTGCCCCCACGCAACGATTCCGCGACCCCAATCGCCGAAACATTGATGTCGACTCGCTGACCGGGTTTGGCAAATGGTGGTAACTCTCCGGTGACCATGACGCCGGCCACGTTCTCTAATTTGAGCTCGCCATTGGCCGCGCCAAAAGCCGTCGAAGCCACCTGATCACCAATATCAAAATCGCTGATTGGACCATCGATGCTAATGCCCAAACCAGATAACGTCGTTCGCAACACCTGCGCCGAGATTTTCAGGTCCTTGCCATCGCCGGTGCCGGCCAGACCGACCACCAACCCAAAACCGACAATCTGGTTCGAGCGCACGCCGGCAACGGTGGTCAAATCCTTGATGCGGTCGGCGAAGACCGTGGTGTGAAAGATCGCCAACAGGCACAGTAGGACGTTAAATTTTCTCATTCAAATCTCTCCAGTCGTCCTAAAAGGGCCACAAGTTGTAAAGTAATTTAGTGCCCCAGCCGTTCTTGCTGACGCTGCTTAACTCGCCGTCGCCACGATAGGAAATCTGCGCGTTGGCGATCCGATCGGACAACACGGTATTGTTTGGCTGTATATCTGCCGGACGAATAATGCCCTTGATACGAACAAATTCACTGCCTTCGGTAAACGCTAACTGCTTCTCGCCAACGATCATCATGTTACCGTTGGCGAATATTTCGACCACCATCGCGGTTACCTTACCCGCCAAATCTTGCGTTTGACTGGCAGTGCCAGAGCCATCATTGGTGATGCTGGCTTTGTTGACCTGATCCGCAGACAGCCCCGCAGCAAAACCGGAACCCGCACCCAAAATTCGGGCCGCGCGCTGAACGATGTCGGTGCTCAAAACGTCATTCTCAGATTCGCGCGAGGTTTTCAACTCGCCAGACCGACCCGCTCGCATGCTTTCGGTAAACTCAACGGTGATAAGATCTCCAACCTTCATGTTGTTTGGCTGATAAACGCGATGGGTACCGAATAATCCGCGCCCACTATTGAATATAGCGCCGGTTACTTGCTCGTTTCTGGGCTCGGGAATCGGCATCACCGGTGCAAATTCGGCGGTCGGCATCAGCGTCGGCTGGGTCGCACAAGCCCCGAGCAACGAGCATACAAAAAGAATCGCGAGCAATTTCAGCGTCGACATACCTTCAATCCTAGAGATTGTTGTTGAGGAATCGCAACATGCCATCGGCCGCCGAGATCGC
>CAJIZO010000135.1 GCA_905181995.1 Flavobacteriaceae bacterium TMED48 | reverse complement strand
CCTCAGGTGGTAGCCATTATCCTCTCGGTGCTGGAATTCGATGTCGCCGCGGACGTTCTCGGCTTTTTGCCGCCCGATAGTCGTGCAGAAGTGATGCAGCGCGTGGCCAGTTTAGAGACCGTTCAGCCGTCCGCGATGGAAGAGCTCGAGGGCATTATGAAAGAGCAGTTCAGTTCTAGCTCATCGGCCAAATCATCCAGCATGGGCGGTGTTCCGGTCGCAGCAAAGATTATGAATTTTGTTAAAGTTGACATGGAAAACGCCATCATGGAGGGTGTTACTACCCTTGATGAAGGCTTGGCATTGGCGATTCAGGACAACATGTTTACCTTTGACAACCTCGCTGCGGTGGATAACCGTGCGATTCAGGTGTTGATGCGGAACATTGAAAACGACCAGCTAATGACCGCGCTCAAGGGCGCCGATGAAGAAACCAAGGAAAAATTCTTGGGCAACATGTCGCAGCGCGCCAAGGTGATGTTTTTGGACGATATGGAGGCCAAGGGGCCAATTCGAATTACCGATGTGGAGATTGCTCAGAAAGACATTATGCGCACCGCGCGTAAACTGTCTGACTCTGGTGATCTGGTGCTTGCCGGCAGAGGCGATGACTTTGTCTAGTGACACCTCGGTGAGTTGGCGACTCAATGATCTTTTGACTGCCGACAAAAAAGCCAAAGAATTTGCCGCAGCCGGCTGGAATGATGGCGAGCAAACTGCTCAGGTAGAGGCGGCTTTTGAGAAATTTTCCGCAACTGTGGTTGATTTTGAGGATCTTAGGCAGGAGGAGTTTGTCGAGGAGCTTGAAGAGGAAGTTATCGCCGACGAAAATGACTCGCTCGAGGACATCCCGCCGACGGCGACTGAAAGCCCGCTAGCCAATTCGCCTGTCAGTGATGACAGCGAGGTGCGCGAGGCGCAAGAGGCGGCCACCGTATACGCCGAAGAAGCGCTGCAGCAAGCCAAGCGTGAAGCCCATGACGCCGGTTATGAGAAGGGCCGAGCCGAAGCTGAGGCCCATTACCAAAAGTCTAAAGATAACCTCGATCAATTGGTTGTCTCTTTGCGCACCGCGCAGAGCGATATGACCGAATTCTACCAGCCGCTCAAGAAATTGGCGCTGCACCTCGCTGAGCAACTCGTTCGCGGTGAGTTGTCGCTGTCCTCTTCGGCGATTGAACGAATCGCAAAGGCGGCATTGGACGATGTCGAAAGTCAGGGAGAGGGGCCGATTCTGATTTATCTGCATCCTGCCGATCGCGACCAGTTTGGCGATGAATTGTACGATGAGTTCAGCACTATAGAGTTGCGCTCGGATCGCACACTGTCCCAAGGCAGCGTCAAAATATCGATTGATGATACCGCCATAGAGGATTTAATTGAGCAGCGATTGGATAGATTGGCCGAGCAAGTTCTCGGCATTTCTATGCCAGCGCGAGCCCGTGAAGAACCCAGCCAATTCGCTCATCAAGTCGAAGAGCGGGTGCTCGAAAGCGCTGCAGAGGAAATTCATTCCGAGCAATCTGTCGAGCGCACTGACAATTCTAACGATTCTAGCGCGTTGGGCGAGACCATAGAGCCGGTTGCTGAAGACCTCTCTGACACGGTCCAGATCGACCCCGATCCCAATGTTTGATTTTGCGTCGCAGGTCGACGATCTGGTCTCCAACTCGCGGGTGCCGGACGCGTCGCGCAGTGGGAAATTAGTACGAGTCGTGGGCTTAACCCTTGAAGCTAAGGGGATTATGGCTCCGCTCGGCGCCCATTGTCAGGTCGAAAACGTCGACTACGATACCTTTGTCGACGCCGAGGTGGTGGGCTTTCACGACGACGTTCTCTACCTTATGCCGTTTACCGACCCCGGAGGCCTCGGTCCGGGAGCGCGCGTTTGGGTGCGCTCTAACCACTCGAAGGCGGGCTTGGGCGATAATTTGTTGGGGCGCGTAATCGATGGTGTTGGCGAGCCGCTCGATGGCAAGGGGCCGGTCGAGTACAGCGATTATTTGAGCCTTGAGGGGCTACCCATTAATCCGATGGAGCGCGGTTCCATCGACACTATTCTCGATACAGGCATCAAGGCGATTAACTCCTGCCTAACCCTTGGGCGGGGCCAGCGCCTGGGGTTGGTTGCAGGTTCTGGTGTCGGTAAGAGTGTTTTGCTGGGTATGCTGACACGCAATACGCTAGCCGATGTGGTGGTGATTGGACTGATTGGCGAGCGTGGGCGCGAGGTCCAAGAATTTATCCAGCACACGCTGGGTGCAGAGGGGTTGGCAAAATCTGTGGTGGTCGCGGCCCCCGCCAATATCTCGCCGGTACTCCGACTCAAGGCAACCTTCCTGACCCACCTGATCGCCGAGTACTTTAGAGATCAGGGCAAAAATGTGTTGATGCTCTGCGACAGTTTGACCCGTGTCGCGCATGCTCAGCGAGAGATTGGCCTGGCAATCGGCGAACCGCCCACCGCCAAGGGCTATCCGCCATCGGTATTTGCCATGCTGCCCAAGTTGATCGAACGCGCCGGGGTAGGCCGACATGGTTACGGCTCGATTACTGCCGTTTACACCGTCCTTGCCGAGGGGGATGACCGCTCAGACCCAGTGGTCGACATCGCTCGAGCGTCGTTGGATGGCCAAGTCATGTTGTCCCGCGAATTAGCCGATGCGGCGCACTACCCAGCGATTGACCTGGCGGGTTCGATCTCGCGCGTGATGGCCAGCTTGGTCAGTCCTGAGCAACTGCACTCGGCCAACCGATTTAGGCGGCTGTGGACGCTCTATCAGCAGAATCAGGATCTTATACAGGTAGGGGCTTACGAGCCCGGTACCAACCCAGATTTGGACGAAGCGATTAAGATCCGCGCCGGGATGGAGGCGCTGTTGCAGCAACTTAGCAACGAATCGGTGGCTTTGTCTGATTCGCAAATATTCTTGAATCAATTAACCGGAGCGCAGATCCAGTGAAGCCGATATGGGAAGTATTGTTGTCCAAGGCGGAGCGCGAGGTGCGCATTGCGCAACAAAAACTGGCCGAGGCGCAGCAGAAAAAAAACCTCGCGATTGAACGTCGGGAAAAGCTCGATAAACTCATGATCGAGTACAGTGAGCAGTTGAGGTCGGTGCAGTTGCGTTCGCATAGCACTGGTGAAGTGGGCAATTATCAGCAGTTTATTGCCCAACTTCAGTCGATGAAAAATCGTTCTAAGCAAGAGTTGAGCGCCCACGAAGAGGATTGTGCCGTGGCCAGAAAGTACATGATGCTGCGCGAGCACGAGCGATTAAAAATTGAGCTGTTGGCGCAGCGAGAACGAGAAAAATTTGAATTGGCGGCACTCACCCGCGAAAACCGCGAGATTGAGAGCAATGCCCTCCAGCAGTTCAATTTTAAAGAGCGCATCTAAGCGCTCGCTGTCGGTCTTGGCACGCGTTTTGCTACATCCTCTGTAATACTCATTCTATGATTAGAGGTCAGGCAGTAATGTCGGAGATACCAAGCTCACCGATGAATCTCGGAAAACCAGCCGTACTGGATATAGCGTCGGTAGTCGTTGCATCAGAGGGTGGCGAAGACGGTGGTTTTTCAGCCGTTTTTCAGGGTCAGATAGGGGCCGTTGACGTTGCCGAAGGTGGCAATGGCTTGCCAAAAGGTGGCGACATTACGCTGCAAAGTCGCCAGTTACAGGGCGGCACTAAAATTAAAGTATCTGGCCAAGAGCCCTCTGACGAAGGTCTGACCCAATTCGCGCTCTCTCAAGGCATGGATCCCCGTGCATTGATGATGCTCAGAGACGCCGAGAGCAGCACCTTATCGATGGCGGTAGCTGATAGCCCGACCCCGGCAGTCGGTCCGATCATGGACAGCGCTAAAGCCAGCGCCATCGCCGCTAAAATTACCCAAGCAGCTTTTCCCAACGGTCGGGTCCCGGCTGCCGGGATAGTCGGCGCTGCGATGGAAGCGCACGCCTTGATCGACTCGGTCAACGCGGCGATCCCAAGTCAAGGTGAGCGAGGCACGCCAGGCCCGCAATTACAAATCGAACCGTCGATTGATTCGCAAGCTAAATCCCTAGAGTCGATCGATGCATCCGCGGTTGCCGCCATGTTGGTGCCAGCGCACAGGGTATTCGCCGCCACTGAGGCTGGGCAAGCAGCGCAAAAAATTGAATCGGTGATGCCTGTTTCAGCACCTCTCAACCTTGCTAAGGGCGAGGGCCGTCCGCCCGTGGTTCACCCGGTGATGGAGTCTGTTGAGGCCGTCAACCCGTCAGTTGCCAGCAAGCCGTCGACAGACGACTACGCGGGCAAGAGTGGCGCGGTGAATTTAACCGCCTTAGGATTTGAAAAAGTTGCGCCGCAATTGTTTAAAGGCGTTATCGACGGTCTGCCTACGAGTGGCGAGAAGCTCGCATCTGGGATGGGCGGCGATAACCCACGCATGCTCGACGCTGTTAGCGCGACGCCAAATAAGATAACGCCAGCTCAGATTCAAACCGGCGCTGGCAGGTCCATTGAGATTGCCCCATTGAGCCAGTTGGCTGAACAGGTAAGCGCTAAGCCGGCAGGGGCCGAGCAGGTTGTCAGCGCGACGCAAGCTCGACTGCAAGAGCGCCATTTGGCGGGTAAAGTGGTGCTGCCGAAAGCCGACGAGGCGGCGGTAAAACGTTTAGTTGCCAGTCGTCAACAGACCGCAGTGGTCAAGATGGCGCCGATCAATTTGGCGCCTGCAGTGGCTGAACAGGCCTCGATTCTGCTGGGTGCCGCTAGTGCCGCGCCGACTGCCGCTGCTTTTGTTGCTGGCCAAGTAGCCGTTGACGGCAGTGGTGTTGCATCGCAAGGTACTCAAACCGCAGTGACGCCGACACCCGGTGATACGGCTCAGGAAGATCCAGCGAGAGAGATGTTGCGCCGACAGAACGAGCAAGATCAATTGTCGCAACGGTTATCCCAGGTGCTGGGACAGCGTTTGAGCGCGCAGATAGAGCGCGGTTCTTGGCGCGTAGAAATGGATTTGCATCCAGCGTCGATGGGACGTATCGAAGTCCAATTGGAAATGAAAAATGGCGAGTTAGAAGCGAATTTTTTAAGTTCTAATCAGGCGACTCGCGAGCTCTTAAACGACAGTATGCCAAGATTGCGAGAGATGTTTGAGCAATTTGGCATGAATTCTGCTTATTTGGGGTTAGGGTCTAGTAATCAAGGCCAATCTGACGGAAACTCGCCATCTGGGCAGAGTGGTTCGCAGGCTGATGGCGATGGTGATGAAAAATCGATGGCTCAGGAGACGGCTCGCAAGCCGGTTTCAGATGACGGATTGGATGTGCTAGTTTAACGCATTCAATTTAAGATAGAATTGAAAGATAGGGGATCTAGTAATGGCTGATGAAGTTGTAGAAGAGGAAGAAGGCGGTGGCAAGGGTGGTCTAATTAAGACCATTGCGTTGGTGGTTGGGATACTGTTGTTAGTTGCACTGACCATTGGTGGCACGCTGTTTTTATCTGGTTTTTTTGAGGCCGATGAAGAGGCTGCTGCAGAAGCGGCAGTGGCAGCTTTGGAGGCTATTGCATCGGAGGAGGCGGCAGCAGCAGCAGCGGCATTGGCGGGGCCTGACCGCGTTAAGATCGATTCTCCAGAGCTGACTCGCTATGAGCAGACCTATTTTGAAATTGAGTCGGAGATGACCTCCAACCTCAACAATTCTAGAAAGGTTATGCAGGTCAAGGTGTACATTATGACGCACTACGACGAGCGTGTGATCGCGCACATGGAGAAGCACGACATGCCGGTTCGTTCGGCGTTGATGAGAATTATGGCAGCGAAAACCGAAGCGGATTTGGCCAGACCTACGTTCCGCAAGGAATTGGCGGAAGAATTCCGCTTGGAAATCAACTCTATCTTGGAGCGTTTGGAAGATTTTGGTGGTGTTGAAAGTGTCGGATTTACTGCCTTCGTGGTGCAGTAAGGAAATTTGGATAGCTCTTCGGGCATAGTATGAGTGAGGCGTTAAATGGCTGACCCAACAAACCTGCTCTCGGCAGAGGAGTTAGACGCTCTGTCGGCCGGCATCGAAGATGGTTCGATAGAGTCAGATACTGGTATCAACACTGCTGCTGCTGCGTTGAAGCATGATTTAACCAACGAAGATTCGTCGCTTGGTGTCAACGTCAGTGCGGTGGACATGATCAACGAGCGCTTTGTCAGGCAGTTTAGACACGGCTTGTTAGAAGTGTTGAGAACGACGCCAAAAATCAGCATGGCCAACGTCAAGATCATTAAATATCAGGACTACATGAAAGACTTGAGCCCACCGCTGGCGGTCAATACGGTGAGGCTCGAACCATTACAAGGCACGTCCTTGGTGATCATCGACCCGGCGGTGGTGTTTGCTTCTTTGGATAACTTTTTTGGTGGTTTCGGGCGAGGCATGAACGCTCTGCCTCCCGGCCGTTCATTCACGCCGACCGAGACCAGCATCATCGGGATTATGTTGAACGTTTTCTTTGGTGCTCTCCAAGAGGCCTGGGCTCCTGTGATGCCCATCAAATGCGAACACGTGAGTTCGGAAGTCAATCCAGCATTTGCCCAGATAGCCGACGGTAATGACCTGGTGATCGTATCGCGGTTCGAGTCTGAACTTAGTCACGATGTCAAAGGTAATATCGATCTAGTCTATCCCTACAGCTCACTTAAGCCTATACGGGAAGCTTTGGCGAGTCGAGTTCAGACCGGGGATGACGATACCGGCGATCAAAAGTGGAGTACCGAATTGCATGCCGCTGCGGCGGACGCCGAAGTGCCTGTTCGAGTGACGTTGGCAGAGGTAGAAACCACGCTGAGTAAGTTTAATGCCATGGCGGAAGGCGACGTGCTGTACTTAAAGAAAGCTGATTATGCGCGCATGTTCGTCAACGAAATACCGGTGTTCGAGGCAGATATCGGCAGCAGTGGCCCGCAAATGGCGGCCAAGATTGTTAGAGCAATGGAGCCTGAGGAATAGGCGCCACATCAATAGCGAGAAAAATTATGGCAGAAACGACAACAGAAAATGCAGAAGATAATGGCTCAGGGACGACCGCGCTCGATCTCAGCCAGAGCCAGATCAATTCCGATGTGTTGCAAAATATACCCGTCACTATTTCCGTTGAAGTGGGTCGCACGTCTCTGAAAATAAGAGACTTGATGCGCCTGACTCAGGGTAGTGTGGTAGAACTGGACCGCTTGGCAGGCGAACCGCTCGATCTCTTGGTCAATAACACGCTGGTCGCGCAGGGTGAGGTGGTGTTAGTCAACGACCGCTATGGTGTGCGACTAACCAGTGTTATTCCGACGGTAGATCGGGTTAAGAATCTTTGATTCACAGCGATCATGGCACCTGAATTCGGGATTGGCGACTGGTTGTGGATGATAACCTCTTTTATGGTGGTTATTTGTCTGATGGTCGCCACTCTTTTCATGATCAAACGGATGGCGCCCGGGATCCATGGTGCGGGTGGCAAGCGCTTGATTATTTCCGATGTGCAGCATCTCGGCGCACGGCAGAAACTTTTTGTCATTCAATTCAATGGTGATGAGTTGCTGGTTGGCCAAAGCGCTCAAGGTATGACGTTGTTAGGTACTTGGAACGCGGAGCAACTCAGCGTCGCGCACCCAGACGCCGATCAAACGTTGTTAGAGTCTGGCGCGTCGCCCGGTTCTCAGCAACCGGCGACTTTTCAGTCTTTTTTCAATCAGCTCATCAAGCGACAAAAGGATTAATAATCGATGTCGCAACCAGTCTTTAAGTCATTTTTAATCGTCGTGTCTATGCTGATACAAGGATCTGCTTGGGCGCAGGGCGGGTTGCCGATTGTCAATATGGTCGACGATGGCACTGGCAGTACGCAGTACAGTTTGACGCTGCAACTGGTGGCTTTGATGACGGTTTTGACGTTGCTGCCGTCGCTGATGTTGATGATGACCTCCTTCGTGCGAATAATTATTGTTATGTCACTATTACGGCAGGCGTTGGGAACCGCGCAAACGCCGCCGAACCAGGTCCTCTTGGGGCTGGCCTTGTTTTTAACAATTTTTATTATGATGCCGGTGTTTAGCGCTGTTTGGGACGATGCTATCACGCCTTATTTTGACGAGAGCATAGGCTTTGAAGAGGCACTGCTCGAGGCTAAGGCGCCATTTAGAACCTTTATGTTAAATCAAACCCGAGAAGCCGATATTGCCATGTTTATAGAAATTGCTGGCAATGAGGACGTCACAGAACCAGCGGACGTGCCCTTTACCACACTGGTACCCGCATTTATTACGTCGGAACTAAAGAGCGCCTTTGCGATTGGTTTCTTGGTTTACATTCCGTTTGTAGTCATCGATCTAGTGGTCGCTAGCGTGTTGATGTCGATGGGCATGATGATGCTGTCGCCGATGATGATTTCTATGCCGTTCAAGCTGATGCTGTTTGTGTTGGTCGACGGCTGGACCTTGATCGTGGGGTCATTAACGGCAAGCTTTGCAGTTTTATAGGAGACTATTTTGGATTCAGCAATGGTCATTGATCTGGGGAGAGAATCGCTTTGGACAGCGGTACTGGTTGCCTCGCCGCTACTGGGTATGGCGCTTGCGGTCGGTCTGTTAGTCGGCATTATTCAGGCGGCGACATCGATACAGGAGATGACCCTGAGCTTTATTCCCAAACTCGGCATGATGATTCTAACGTTGGTTATTTTCGGGAGCTGGCAAATTTCAATTATGGTCGATTTTTTCCAGCGAATTTTTGAGCGCATTCCGACGCTGTTCATGTAATGGACTTGCTGGTCGCTGAAATCATTCAGCGCTTCTATTTGCTGCTCTGGCCGATGACTAGAATTTCGGCGTTCCTGCTGGCGGCGCCTTTTTTCTCGTTGCAGTCGGTGACCGTCAGGATTCGTGTTTTATTTGCCCTTGCACTGACCTTGATGATCTACCCATTGGTAGACTGGCCCTACATAGAACCGACCTCGGCCGCTGGCCTCAAAGAGTTGCTCACGCAAATTTTTATCGGTGTTTTGATGGGCCTTACGCTGCAGGTCGTCCAGTCTGCGCTGGTGGTCGGTGGTCAGGCTATATCGGCATCGATGGGGTTGAGTATGGCGAACATGGTCGACCCGAACATGGGTAATGTGCCAGTGATAGCGCAATTTATTATAATTTGCTCGACGCTTATTTTTCTCGGTATTGGCGGGCACGTGCTGGTGATAGGTGCGCTAGTCGAGAGTTTTTTCACCTTGCCCATCGGTGTCGAGTTGGAGATGGAATCGCTACTGATGCTGACCATTGAGTGGAGTGCAATGATATTTTTAGGCGCCTTGTTACTCGCCCTACCGATTATGGTATCGCTGTTGTTTATCAACATTGGGATCGGTGTTATCACCCGAGCAGCACCGGCGTTGAATATTTTTGCGGTCGGTTTTCCGGCGATGATCATGGCGGGAATGATCATTTTTAGTCTGTCTATGCCGAGTATTGGCTACCGTATACAGTGGCTTTGGCAACAGGCTTTTGATACCGTGGCGCGAGTCGTGGGGATTATATAATGGCCGAAGAGAGTTCCGAAGAAAAGAGTGAAGAGCCCACCGCGAAACGCCTAGAAAAGGCCCGCGACGACGGGCAGGTGGCTCGCTCGCAAGAATTGGGCGTGGCGTTGATGATGGTTGGCGCTTCAATCTTTATGTATATGTTCGGTGGTATTTTCATTGGCGGGCTGACCGAGGCGTTTTCGAACGGCTTTGTGTTCGATCGCCGAACGGTATTCAGCGAGTCGCAGTTACCGGCGGAATTTGGTTCGCAGGGACTCACTTCAATGATGCTAATGTTGCCGTTTTTTGGCCTGACGATGCTGATCGCCGCGGCCTCCGGGGGCGTGCTCGGCGGCTATATCTTCTCGCTCAAGGCGGTTGCCCCCAAGGCCAGCAAGCTCAACCCAATGTCTGGTTTGAAGCGCATGTTCGGCACTCAGGCACTGATCGGCTTGACCAAGGCGCTACTGAAATTTATCTTGGTCGGTGGCGTGCTGTTCTTGGTCGTTAGCCAGCGCTTTGATACGCTGATTTTCCTTGGCCTGATGGACCTTAAACCGGCACTGCAAGAAGCCGGAGCACTGATTGCGTTTGGCGCCGTCCTAGTGACTTTGGCTCTGCTAGTTCCAGCAGCCATTGATGTTCCCTATCAGCTTTGGGAATTCAACAAAAAAATGAAAATGACCAAGCAAGAAGTCAAGGACGAGATGAAGGATACCGAGGGTCGTCCCGAGGTCAAGGCACAGATCCGGCGCAAGCAACGAGAAATGTCGATGGGTTCGATGATTCAGGCGGTGGCCGAAGCGGACGTGGTGATCGTCAACCCCGAGCATTTTGCCGTCGCACTGAGTTACGATCCGACCTCGAATGGCGCGCCTCTGGTGGTTGCCAAGGGTGCTGATTTTATGGCCCAGGCGATTCGTGACAAGGCCAAAGAGAGCGGCGTACCCCTGTTTTCGTCGCCCTCGCTGGCACGCGCAATATATTTTACTACCGAGATTACTCAAGCGGTTCCAGAATCACTATACTATGCCGTGGCGCAGGTTATAGCCTACGTATTTGGACTCAATAGTCTCAATCGCGGTTCGCAGGTGGCGCAGAAACCATCGCCGAAGGTGCCCAAGGAAATGCGCTATGATAAAGAGGGCCAGCGTGAAGAATAACTATGTAAAAGATTGCGGGGGACGGCGGTAAATGCACGACGAGCAAGAAGAGTTAGTTCCCGAATTCCAAGATTGGTTTGACGGCGCCGACATCTTTTTTCGATCCAAGGATAAGCAGCGCTTTCAATTATCCCTAGAGGCGGTCAGCCATGGCGACCGAGGCCTCGCCGTGATCGGTGGTAACGATGGTGTGCTCGACCACTACTCCCGAATGTTGGTGACCCGATTACGCGATCTCGAGGGTTTTCAATTGGAGGTGTTTTTACCCAACGATACCGACAGCCTGCTCAGCCGATTCAATCAAATACTCGCCAAGATGACCATGGAACAGGCGCGCAAGTTGCCGGAGGCGTCCGCCCCAGTGCACTTGCTGGTGGTCAATGATGCCAAGTCAGTAAAGCAGGATCAGTGGAACCTTTTGGTGCGCTTGATAACCGATTTTCCAGGAATCAACGTGCGGTTAATTTTGTGCATCGACAAGACCGGTTGGCCCGGCTACGAAAAATTACTCGCAATGTTCGGACGGCAGTTGTATCGCTGGGTGGTCGACACGCCGACCGTCGATGAAGCGATTCAATTGATGTATGCGGCGCGCGAACACGGCTATGAAAGCGATACTGAATTGTTGTTGCAACAGGTTGGCCTGGGTGATGTGGTTGCGCCTGACGATTCAGAAATCATGCCCGGCGATATCGACATTCTCAGCGAAGACACGTTGATGCAGGATATCGGTGGTGGTCTGGTTTTCCCCGACGATCCGTTTAATTTTGACACTGAAAAGAATCCCGACGCTGACCGAGTAGGGGATAGAGCGCCCTCAAAGTTGCGCGATACTGCTTTGGTTGCGGCAATTTGCCTGCTCAGTTTGGCGGTCACCCTGTTTGTTATCTATCGATTTAATCCGGTCGAATCGATGCACTATCGAGATGCAACCCTGAACGCGCTCGGCCAATGGCAGACCTCCATCGTTAGCGTATTTTCCAAACGGTCGATGGATGTCGATGCCAGTCCTGTTACCGCGTCTGAGGCGATTCTCTCAGCAGACGCGGTAACAGGGCTGGCACCTGCTGAGGCCACCGATCAATCACCGGCGTTAGAGGTTGTCGCTGGTGGTACCGCGATGGTCACCGATGACCGACGGATAGCGATCGCCGATGGTGCTATGTCCCGCGCCCCCGCTGGCAACGCAGTCGATCAGACCGCCGAGCAGCGAATACTGGACATCTCAGAGCAGTTTGCTGGATTACGCGA
>CAJIZO010000134.1 GCA_905181995.1 Flavobacteriaceae bacterium TMED48 | reverse complement strand
AGTCATTGAGTATCTGTAATGTGGTTAAAATTTAAATGTCCTGCCGGTGATCAGAGCCCCGCCTTGAGCGAGGCGACGATAAAAGGATCTAGCTTGCCGTCCAGCACCGCCTGAGTATTGCGTGTCTCGATGCTCGTGCGCAAGTCTTTAATCCGTGCGTCATCGAGCACATAGGAGCGGATCTGACTGCCCCAACCAATATCCGACTTGTTATCCTCAGTCGCTTGAGCGGCCATTTGGCGCTTTTTAAGCTCACTCTCGTACAAGCGAGCGCGCAGCATCTGCCAGCATTTGTCGCGATTTTGATGTTGTGATCGTTGGCTTTGACACTGCACCACGATACCGCTGGGTTCGTGGGTCAAGCGCACCGCCGAATCGGTTTTATTGATATGTTGACCGCCGGCACCCGACGCGCGGTATGTATCGGTACGCACGTCTGCGGGGTTGATATCAATGTCGATGTCATCATCTATCTCTGGCGATACAAACACCGCGGCAAACGATGTATGCCGCCGGTTACCCGAGTCAAATGGCGATTTCCGCACCAATCGATGCACGCCAATTTCGGTGCGCAACCAACCAAAAGCGTGATCGCCTGTGACCTGAACGGTGGCACTTTTAATACCCGCCACATCACCCGCCGAGCATTCGATCAAATCTGCCTTAAAACCCTTGTCATCGGCCCAGCGAAGGTACATGCGCAGCATCATCTCAGCCCAGTCCTGAGCCTCGGTGCCACCCGATCCAGACTGGATGTCTAAAAACGCATTATTGGCATCCATCGGGCCCGAAAACATCCGTCTAAATTCGAGCTTGGCCAACTCTTCATCCAACCCGGCAATTTCAATCTCGACCTCGGCAACGGTATCGCTGTCCGCCTCCTCCACCGCCATTTCGAGTAGCTCGCGGGTGTCGGCAACGCCCTGATCGAGATTTTCAATGGTTTTAACAACTAACTCCAGCGACGCCCGCTCTCTGCCCAGCGCCTGAGCCCTATCGGTATCATTCCAAACATCGGGCTCAGCCAAATCGAGCTCTACCTCGGCCAGGCGATCCTTGCGATTGGCATAGTCAAAGATACCCCCGAAGCAAATCGGTGCGCGTCTGCAGCGCTTCAAGGGCGGTAAAAATTGCATTCACTTCCATGCTAAATCCTGTGTTCCGGTGTGCGTTTGGGCGCCATGGTACCGCAGCCATGCAGCGACACCAAGAAAAAACCAACGCGGTTGAAAAAGTCACAAAACAGGCGCAATATGAAATGTACTTGGCCTTACGAGAGCGTCCCAATGCGCCTAATGATCTGCTTAGCGGTCGCCGCATCATTTCTTTACCTCGGCTTTTGGCCGGTTCCAATCGAACCCACGAACTGGCAGGCGCCCAGCGACCAAGGTTACGTTGGCGCCTTCAGCAGCAATACGCAATTACAGTCCGCGGAGTTTGTCCAATTGGACAACACCGACGGCCCAGAGGCGCTGGCCCGCGGCCCGGAAGGTGATATTTACATCTCCTCCGCACAGGGGTGGGTTCTCCGGCACAACCCGCTCACCAGCGCCACGACCCGCTGGGTGAATACCGATGGTAGGCCTCTGGGCATGGCCTTTGACGCCAACCAAAATCTACTGGTCGCCGACGCCTACCGCGGTCTTCTGCGTATCGCGCCATCGGGTCGGGTGTCCGTTCTGACCGATTCGGTCGAAGGATCGCCGATCGCCTATGCGGACGATGTCGATGTGGCCGCGGATGGCAAGGTCTATTTTAGTGACGCCTCGACCAAGTTCGGCGCCCGAGCTCATGGCGGCACCTACGCTGCCAGTTTACTCGACACCATGGAACATGGCGGGCATGGCAGAGTGCTGGTGTACAACCCCGTCGACCGGTCGACGGAGGTACTCCTAGACGGCTTAAATTTTGCCAACGGCATCGCCTTGGACGCCGACAGTCGCTTCCTGTTAGTTGCGGAAACCGGTCACTATAGAATCAAAAAATATTGGCTCAGCGGCCCCGACCAGGGAACCACCGACATCCTCATCGATAACCTACCCGGCTTTCCCGACAATATTGTGCGCGGCCCCAATGGACGTTTTTGGATTGGCCTGGTTGCGCCGCGTAACCGGCTGCTCGACGGCATGTCGACCCACCCTTGGTTGCGCAAACTTGTGCAGCGCCTACCGTCCATCCTGCATCCAACCATCGTGCCCTTCGGACACGTCTTTTCAATCGATGGCCACGGCGATAACATCCGCTCACTGCAAGATCCCACCGGCGGCTATCACGGCGTCACTGGCGCGCTTGAAACCGAGCAATGGCTGTATATTAGTAGCCTCTTTGAGGATAGGCTAGCGCGTCTGAAGCGCGCACCGCTAAACCTCCAATGAGCGACACGGACAGATCGATAGCTATCGCCACCGCCGCTTAGCGTCGCGCTGATCAAAGGCGTATAATACTCGTCAGATACAGATCCACGGAACCATTATGCACGCAATCCACAGCCGGCTGGCACAGCACTTTTTGGACGCCTTCAGCGGCGCCGAACACGAGCATTTCAGCCACGTTCAGTCGCAGCCAATCCAACAGCCGACGGCGGTCATTGAAAACCGTGAACTGGCTATGGAGATGGGTTTTGAGCAATCGTTATTCGACAACCCCGCCAATCTCGCACTTCTCAGTGGCAATACCATCCCCAACAATATTCAGCCAATCGCATTGGTCTATGCCGGGCACCAATTTGGCGTCTGGGCTGGGCAACTTGGCGATGGTCGCGCCATGACTCTCGGAGAGATCGAGGTCGCGGGTGAACTTTGGGATCTACAGTTGAAAGGTGCTGGAACGACGCCTTATTCGCGCTTTGGCGACGGCCGCGCGGTTTTGCGCTCGAGCATCCGCGAGTATCTATGCTCAGAGGCGATGCACGCGCTGGGTATCGACACAACTCGAGCGCTGTGCTTGATCAACAGCAGCACGCCGGTCTACCGCGAATCGGTCGAGAGCGCCGCCGTTGTCTGTCGCGTCGCCCGCAGCCATATCCGCTTTGGCTCGTTTGAACACCATCACTATCGGGGCCAGACCGGCGCGTTAAAAGCGCTGGCAGATTACTTGCTGGAACGGCATTTTCCAACCACCAAAAGGGATGGAGAGGGATACCGGGAATTGTTTGAGAACGCGGTGGTAAAGACCGCGCAAACGATCGCTAAATGGCAAGCCATTGGATTTTCCCACGGCGTTATGAACACCGATAATATGTCCATCCTCGGTGATACGATTGACTACGGCCCCTTTGGTTTCATGGACAGCTACGACCCCAATTTTATCTGCAACCACTCTGACAACCGCGGCCGCTACGCGTTTAAAAACCAACCCTCCATTGGTCTTTGGAATTTGAATGCACTGGCCACCGCGCTAAGTTCTCTAATGCCCTCTGAGCATTTAATAGCTGCGCTGGAACGCTATGAATCAGAGTATCAAGCCGGTTTTTTACGCGCTATGGCGAGTAAACTCGGCCTCGCTCAGATTGAACCCGGCGATCGAATGATGATCGACAATCTATTGGCGATACTGGCGTCTAACCGCGTTGATTACTGCAATTTTTTTCGCGCGCTCTGTCACTATCGGCCGGATCGAGACAATCGAGTCATTGGTGATCTTTTTATCCAGCGCAGCGACTTTGATCACTGGTCTGGAGACTACAACGAAAGACTCCGCAACGAAACGCTGGATGAGGAACTGCGCGAGCGCAACATGCGCGCGGTGAACCCCAAGTACATTCTGCGCAACTATATGGCGCAAGAGGCTATCGACGCCGCGCAGCAGGGTAACTATGACCTCACTCGACAACTTTTGATGATCCTGCAGACACCTTTCGACGAACATCCAGAATTCGAGCGCTATGCGGCATCACCGCCGGACTGGGCAGCGGCGCTATCGGTCAGTTGCTCCTCCTGAACCGCTGTAACCCGCTGGCGGACAGCCCGCGCGACAACGGTAAAAAATTCTCGCCAAACCACCTCCCGAGTCGCTACAATTAAAGGCGCAGGACAGGCAGCGATAAGTTGCCGAGAGTTGCCCACCGACCGAGGCCTCCGGGTTATTGATGAACGCTTTTAAAAATCTAATCACAACGCTGTGCCTGCTGTGCAGCCATAGCGTCGCAGCGGATATATTCTGGGCTTTTCGCGATGAGCAGGGAGCGACAAACTGGCAATACGTAGCCAACTTTTCCAGCAGTATGCTTATTTTAGCGCTGTCTTTTACCGCGCTAAAATTATTTCTAAGCCGCCGCCAAGCGCACCGCTACAACCTCGAACTCGAACAGATCCGTCGACAACTTGAACAGCGTGTGGAAGAGCGTACCGCCAATCTTAATCAGACCAATCAACTGTTGCAAAGTAGCAATGCGGCGCTTGCCGAAGAGATCGATGGCCACCTTAATACCACCAGCCAATTGGCGGTATCGGAGGCCTACATCACCAGCATACTGCGATCAATGCCGCTGGTGGTGATCGGACTGGATGACCAAAACCGCATCACGCAATGGAATCTGCAGGCCGAAAGCGTCAGTCGTTTAAATGCCGCCGATGTCATTGGTCGCGAGTTGTGGGACTGTTATCCAACAATTTCGCTGACCCCCGATCAAGTCGATCGTGCCAGGCGCGAGCAAAAAACCCTCGCCATAAAGCAAAGTCAGGATAATCAATACCATTTCAATATCACCATCTACCCGCTACAAGAGCAATTGGAAAATGGCGTGGTGATATTGATCGACAACGTTACCGACCAAGTGAACGCCAATAATTTGCTTATTCAACGCGACAAAATGTCGTCTATGGGTGAGATGGCCGCCGTTATGGCGCAGGATATCAATCTCCCATTGAGCGCCAGCCTAAAAGACATTCAGGCGGTACGCAGCGCATTAACCGAGGAATCTGTCGATCCAATTGAGCTCAATGAACTGCTAGAAAATGCGTTGATACGGGGGCAACAGGCGACCCATGTGATCGAAAACCTGTTGGCGTTTTCAACCGGTGGCGGCGGTGAAAAAGAACTTGCCAGCGTCGCCGAGATTCTCGATCACAGTCTCGAATTGGCCGCTAGTCTGCTTTCTGCACCATCGGGTCTGCGCTTTAGAGACATCACTATAGTTCGAGATTACAGTGACAGCTTGGCAAAAATCCCCTGTCATGTAGGCGAGTTGCAACAGGTTTTTATCAGTTTATTCCGCCATGCCTGTCAATCCTTGGGCGAGCTCGACGATCCAGAAAAACACCCCGAAATACGCATTCAGGCGAGCCAGCAGGATCACTTTATCGTGCTTTGCATACACCACAACGGCATGCTGATAGGCCTCGATGAACAACAATACATCTTCGAGCCTCTGGCATCACAAAGCGCTGGCGACAAACGCTATCCGGTCAGCAGCCGGCTGTCGTTCACTCACTTTATTGTGGCCGATCAACACCAGGGGAATATTGCCGTGACCTCGAGCGAGCGCTCTGGCACTAACTTTCACCTGCAATTGCCGCTCGCCGCCTGACATTTCACCTTGATGGCGGATCGCCCAGCCCTGTCCTAGAGCCTGCGAAGCACGTCAAGGGGCGGTAACAGAACCGCTTTGCGACTGTAGGCGACGCCCAGCGCACCGACCAAAAGCCCCCCGCTAAGCGGCCCAGCAAGCCACACCCACCCATGGCCGGTCAACGGTAATTGCAGCAGGTAGTGCTCGATCAAAAGCAACGCAGTTTCAGCGCCGAGCGCCGCCAATAGGCCCGCCAGCACACCCAAGGTGGTAAATTCGATGCACTGTACGCCGAGGATCAAACGTTGCGAGCTACCAATGGTGCGCAGTATAGCGCTCTCTTGCAGGCGCTCACTCATCGACAGGCTAACGGCGGAAAACATCACCAGAATACCGCAGGCGAGAATCAGCAGAGTCATCACCTCTAAACCGCGCGTGACCTGCGACACAATGGTGCGTACTCGCTCAATAATCTTGTCCAACTCGATGACTTGCAAGGTCGGATAATTACGCAACAAGTCGTTGAGTATAAGTTTTTCGGAGGGCGGTATATAAACGCTTGTCATATGGGTGCGCGGGTAACCCTCCAAAAGACCCTCGGGAAATAAAAAATAAAAATTAGGCGTCATATCGTCCCAGCTAACGCTGCGCGTATTGGCTAGCCGCGCCTCAAAATTAAGCCCGCCAACGCTGAAGGTAATGCGATCACCAATGACCAATCCGAGTTCACTCGCCAAATCCTCTTCGATTGACAATGGCGGCAGTGTCGGCGGATTAGCCGCGGCATTATAAGGTGCACTCGACCACCAATTCCCCGAGGTCATGGTATTATTTTCGGGCAGGTTTTTGGCCCAACTAAGATTTAGTTCGCGCTGCAGAGATTCGTGACTTTCGAGTTGCTCGGCTTCGATATCCTGCCCGTTGATCTGCCGAATCCTGGCCCGCACCATCGAAAACCAACCCGAGGTATCGAGCGCTCGTTGTTCGATCAACGCCTCGACCTCTTGCAATTCGTAGGAGGCGACGTTGTAGAGAAAGTGATTCGGCGTGTCTTCGTCAAACTGCAGGCGAAGGTCATCGATCAACGACGTTCTTATCACCGCCATAATCATTAGCAGCGCGATGGCACCGGAGAAACCCAACAGTTGAATGAGGCTCTGCAACCGCCTCCGCCAGAGGTTCGCCAGCGCTAATCGCCAAATACTGCCGAGATGTCGAGCCACCTTTTGACCGAGCCACAAGAGCGTTAAACCAAACCCCATTGCAGCTGCAGCGATCGCAGCAAAGGCCATTAACATTGCCATTGAGATGGCCACATTACCGCTGTACCAAAGCAACAGTAAGCCGATTGTTAACACCCCCAAACCACCTCGCAGTGCAGTGCTTACTGATTTCACCGGCACATCTTGACGCAGCACGGTCATCGCGGAGAGGTCCGGCAAGTGCCAGATTGCCGGCAGCATAAACCCCAATAGACAGAGGAATCCGGTTGCCATTCCGGTGATCCACGGCCTAAAACTCGCTGGCGGCAGATCGATCGGCATCCAATCGCGCACCAACCATACGAGCAGCCATTGGATCAGCGCACCCAGAGCAATACCCATCGCCGACCCCAGCGCTCCGATTGCCAAGATGTAAGTTATATACAGTCGGCGAATAGCGCCACCCGACAGGCCCCAGCTTTTATACAGCCCCACTTGCAGGCGTTCGCCAATGGCAAACTGATGGCTCGCCAACGCTAGCGCGATACCGGCAAGAACCACCCCAACGCTGCCCGCCAGCAATAAAAACCGGCGGCCGCTGTCGATGCTCTCAGCAATTCTTGCCTGAGCTTGATCGGGGGTAATAAGGCGCTGGTGAATACTCAACTGTGGCTCTAGCCATGCGCGGTAGGCGGTCACTTGTTCGGTTCCGGTACCGCTTTCCGCCACCAATAACCGATGCTTGACGCGGCTGCCAGGAAGCAGTACGCCAGCCGTTTCAACGTCCTCGACGTGCATCAAAATGCGCGCACCGATCAACGAAAATGAGCTGCCCGAATCGGGCTCTTCGATCAATACCCGGCTAATTTTAACGCGGCTGTCGCCGAACTCTATCGAGTCTCCCAATTCAATCCGTAAAAGCGGTAATAACCGCGCATCCGCCCAGGCCTCGCCAATCGGAGGGCCCGTGCGCACGGTCTGCTCCGCCGCCGGGTCATCGCTAAAGGGTTGGTCAGAGTGCCGGATCGCTCCGCGCAGTGGATAACTTGACTCGACCGCTTTAATCGATGCCAGATGCATATCATCGCCGTGATAGACCATCGACGAAAAACTCATCATTAATGCCGTGCGCAGCCCCGTGGCCTGAGCCCTTTCGATAAAATCTGGGGCAATGCGGGTATTGCCCTCAAGGACGAGATCTGCGGCCAAAAAACTGGCGGACTCACTGACCAGGGCCTTTTCTACTCGATCGGCCAGCAGCGACACCGACGTCACTACCGTCACCGCCAGTACCAACGCGCCGACCACCAAGCGCAACTGTCCCCCGCGCCAATTGCGCAACAGAATTTGCAACGCTAGCATTTGACGCTCATCTCCGTCACTGGCGTGAATTGAAGGCCACTTTTTAGATGTAATTGCCGGCTACAACGGCTCGCCAAACTGTGCTCATGGGTGACGATAACCAGGGTCGTGCCCGCTTCCCGATTGAGTTCAAACAACAGATCATTAATCGTTTCACCGGTGACACTATCGAGGTTACCGGTCGGTTCGTCGGCGAACAAAATCGTCGGTTTGCAGGCAAATGCCCGCGCCACCGCTACCCGCTGCTGCTCACCCCCCGACAATTGTCGCGGATAGTGCCCGGTTCGATCTGCCAGCCCTACTCGCTGCAGATAACTACCGGCGATATCCATCGCATCGCCACCTTTTTGTAGCTCTAAAGGCAGCGCAACATTCTCCAGTGCGGTCAGGGCCGGCAACAAATGAAACGATTGGAATACAAACCCAACATGTCGAGCACGAACCGCTGCGCGCCCCTCTTCATCCATGGCGGTAATGTCCTGGCCATCGATGTGCACCGTGCCGTTGGTGGGCGTGTCCAAGCCGGCCATAATGCCCAGCAACGTCGATTTACCCGAACCCGAAGGCCCGACGATGGCAAGACTCTCACCGGCTTCGACATTCAGGCTAAGAGCGTCTAGTATTGTTAGCTCGGTGTCGGCAACAAGCACCTTTTTACCAATATTGGTCACCTTTATCATTAATTTGTCCCGCTTGTTGTTCATTTGAAAGTCGCCCACGCGAGCAATAACTGGCCCTCGAAGAGAGATGTATTATAGTATGATTAGAGCTTTATTTATCGTTTTACTGTTGCTTTGTGGCACCAGCCACGGCGCCACTGTACTGGTACTCGGCGATAGTCTCAGCGCCTCCTACGGAATCGCCGAACAGCGCGGTTGGATCTCTCTACTCAGCGCAGACCTGGCGCCGCGACACCGTATGGTGAATGCCAGTATCAGCGGCGACACCAGCGGCGGCGGTCTCGCGCGACTACCCAGACTTCTCGAGGAGTACAGCCCCGACTTCGTGCTCATTGAACTCGGAGCCAACGACGGTTTGAGGGGTGCGCCCTTGGGTCTAATCGAAAAAAACATCACCCAAATGATCGAATTATGCCGTCGACAGGGCACCCAGCCTCTGTTGTTTGGCATGCGCATCCCAGCGAACTACGGCCGCCGCTACAGCGATGGCTTTGCCAATTTGTATCTCGCCATTGCCAAGCGCACCGAAACTCCCTTGATGGCGTTCGAATTCGCCGATATAGCCGCCACCGAGGGCATGATCCAGAGGGATGGCTTACACCCGACAGCCGCAGCTCAACCGCTGATCAAAAATAGCGTCAAGCGCTTTTTGGAACCCATTCTAGCCGTCGACGAAAAGCCGTGACGACGCGCCTCTTTTAAGCGCCTCAAACTCCCTGAGCGGGCTCTAAGTGCTGGATCAATAGCTGCACTGTCTCCAATCCTCGGTACTCGTTGATGTCGAGCCGATAGGCGCAGCGAACACGGTGTATCTGCGTATTCGGCCAGCATTGTTGATCCATATTAAAGTGGATACCTTCGAGTTGCACCCCGCCGAGTAACGGGTGCTCAAGAACCAGTTTGAGATGTTTTTCGGCGACCGTGCGCTGGCGAATTACATTAAAGATACCGTCGAACAGCGGTTCGGGGAATTGCTGCCCCCAGGGGCCTTGATCGCGCAATAGCTCGGCTGTGCGCATGGTGAGCTGCTCGGCGTCGAGCTCACCATCGGTGGCTAGTACCTGCGCATAGTCTTCACTACCGAGGCTCTGAGACACCTGCGCCTCCAGCGCTTGCTTAAAGTCCATCAGGCGATCTTCGGGCAAGCTCAACCCAGCAGCCATGGCGTGGCCGCCAAACTTGCTGATCAAACCGGGGGTCTGCGTGGCAATTGCATCCAGTGTATCTCTTATATGCAGCGCCGATATAGACCGACATGAGCCCTTCAGCATACGGGGTTGATCTGAGCGCGCATCGCTGTGCGATTCGCGGGCAAAGGCAACCACCGGTCGGTGGTATTTCTCCTTGAGCCTGGAGGCCAGCAATCCGACCACGCCCTGGTGCCAATCCGGTTGAAACAAGCACAGTACGCAGGGCAATTCATCCTCGGGCACAAGTTCCAAATGTTCCAATAGCTGCTGTGCCTCGGCCTGCATCGTCTGCTCGATGATTTTGCGGTCGCGATTGAACTCATCGAGCAAATTTGCCGCCTCGAGTACCTGTTGCGGGTCGTCGGACAGCAAGCACTGAATGCCCACAGAAATATCGTCCAACCTGCCGGCAGCATTCAACCTTGGGCCGATTGCAAAACCCAAGTCCGCAGCGACCAAGCGCCGCGGGTTCTTACCCGCAATCCGCAGCAGCGCAGTTATTCCCGGACGACAGCGCCCAGCGCGCATACGCTCCAAGCCCTGATGCACCAAAATTCGATTGACCTGATCCAGCGGCACCACATCGGCAACCGTTCCCAGCGCGACAAGATCTAGCCAGGCCGCCATATTAGGCTCCGACAAGCCATTCTGCACAAACCAGTGTTGCTCGCGCAGCGCCGCCCGCAGAGCGCTCAAAAGATAAAAAGCAACCCCCACTCCGGCGAGATTTTTGGCTGGAAAATCGCATCCCGGTTGGTTCGGGTTAACGATCGCATGGGCGCTGGGTAACTGCTTACCCGGAAGGTGATGGTCGGTGATAATGACATCGATCGAGCGTTGGCGCGCATGGGCAACACCCTCTATGCTGGAGATGCCATTGTCCACGGTGATAATCAAATCGGGCGCCTGCCGAGCGGCCAAATCGACGATCTGCGGCGTCAGGCCGTAACCAAAATCAAACCGATTGGGCACCAGATAGTCGATCGACTTAAAGCCCATAGCGTCCAAGCCGAGCATCATCAATGCGCAACTGGTGGCGCCGTCGGCATCAAAGTCGCCGACCACAATAACCTGCTGGTCGCGGCGCAGCGCCTCCACCAATCGGCGCACCGCCAAATCCATTCCCAACAGGGCACTGGGCGGCGGCAGGCCCGCTAGACCAAGCTCTAATAGTGCCGGATCGGCAACCCCTCGACCGGCATAAATTCTTTTCAGCAGAGGATCCATCGCCCCCCACATCTCTAAATTGGCGCCATCGATGTTTCTACGAACAATCTGTTGTCTACTAATGTCGCACCTCGCCAAAACACCGCAAACCGGGACCCACACGTTCCAGCCAGGTCAACAAAATGTCGTTAGTTCGCGCGGGTTGCTCCTGCTGGATCCAGTGGCCACAATCCAAGGTGTGAACTTCAAGGTCGTCGACAAAGCCGCTCATATTGGCTTGCGGCACCATGTCATATCGACCATAGATCATCAGCGTCGGTTGCGTAATTCGCTGGGTTAGGTGTTCAGTGGTTCGCCAGTTACGACTGAAATTCCGGTACCAATTGATCGGTGCGACAAATCCTCCGCGGCTAAAGGCGTCAACGTAAACTTGCAAGTCTGCCTCAGTCATAATCGGGTAGCCACGTCGATCATCAAAATCTGCCAACTCTATCAAACTGCGACCCTCTGTAGGCGAGGTCTGATCAGCGATCCATTGACCGGCGCGGTAGAGGTTGCGCAACACGCGCCTCGGATTACCCTCAAAAGCACGCGCCGCGACATCCGGTTGCAGATTAAAATGTACGATGTAAAAGTCATCGCCCAGTGCCACTCGCCAAAATGCCACCGGATCAGAACTCGGTCGCGGCATAAAGGGCACCGATAGGTTAGCGATCGCCGACACCCTTTGCGGTTGCAAGAGTGCATGTTGCCAAACCAAAATGGCACCCCAGTCGTGACCCACGTGAATCGCCTCGTCGATACCCAAACTGTCCAATATCCCGCTGAGGTCGGCGCTCAGGTGGTGGATATCATAATCCTCGTGCGCCAGTGGTTTTGACGAGCCACCATAACCACGTTGGTTGGGCACAATGCAGTGATAACCGGCATCCACCAGCGCCTCTATCTGATATCGCCAACTGTAGGCGAGTTCTGGCCAGCCGTGAACCAGCAGCAGCGGAACACCGCCAATGCCGGCTTCAAACACCTCAATTTCAGCATTGTTAGTCGCGATCATCGACCGCTTGCAGTCAGCGTGGGGGGCACTCACAGTCGCGCCCTAAAAATCCGCGGCACATCGTTAACAGGCATACATCTCCGGACATGTTAGGCAGTGGTAAACGCACCCTGACGGCGCACAACCACTGCAGGCGGGCTACAGGTAGCCGGCCCATTTGCCGATATAATAGCTGACTACCCCTAGGGCGATCACCACGCCCCAGGTCACAGCCAACAACGCAAACGCGCGAAACGGCCCGCGCTCTGTACTATTGTAGCCGCTGCTGATGAACTGCTGCACGCGCTCGAGGTCTTCATCAGATAATTTTGGATCTTCGGTCATGCTACTTTCCCATCTGTGTGCACCATTGCCGGTGCTTCTCTGGTCCATTCAATCGTTATCTTTGATACGGATCACGAGGGAGTATCGACCAACGGCGATTGCCGGACGATACTATGTCAATTCAACTAAGGCCCCATCCAAGTAGGCAACAACTAGCTGCCCGCGCCAATGCGCTGCGACATAAAATGTTCGACCGCCGCGCGATCATTATCGAGTACGTTAAATCTCTCTGCGCGTTCGAATAGATCGGCCATGTGCGCCGGTAACTCGGGATCTTCGGGGTAGCCTGCGCGCCTAACCGCATCTGGAAATTTTGCTGGATGCGCGGTCGCCAACGTGATCATCGGCGTAATTGCGTTGGCGCGGCAACTGCGCGCTGCATCCAATCCAATTGCCGTGTGCGGGTCCATGAGATAGCCGCTGTCGCTGTAAACGCCGTCGATCATCGCCAACATGCTGGCGTCGTCGCAGCGGTGACTAGCAAATAATTGTCGAACTTCGGCCAGCGCTGCATCACTCAAGCGCATGTGGCCCTGTTTGGCAGCGGCCATCAACGCGGCTATTTGATCACCATCCCGTCGATACGCATGGAATAATAAGCGTTCAAAATTGCTCGATATCATAATATCCATACTCGGCGCCAAGCTTTGTTGCAACGGCAGCGTGCGGTGGTCATTGGCGCTGATACAGCGGTGTAAAATATCGTTTTGATTGGTAGCAATGACCAGTTGTTCAATCGGCAAGCCCATTTTTGCCGCCAGATACCCGGCAAAAATATCGCCAAAATTACCGGTCGGTACGGCAAACGAAACCGCACGCTGGGGCCCTCCTAGCTGCAGCGCAGCCCAAAAATAATAGACGATTTGCGCCATAATACGCGCCCAATTAATTGAATTAACGGCAACTAATTGGCGGTTGTCGGGCAAAAATGACTGATCGGAAAAACACGCTTTGACCATGTTTTGGCAATCGTCAAAATTGCCCTGCAGCGCAATATTGTGAATGTTGTCCGCCAACACTGTGGTCATCTGCCGGCGCTGTACATCGGATACCCGTTGGTGGGGATGTAAAATAAACATCTCCACGTTGCTGCAACTACGACAACCCTCGATAGCCGCCGACCCGGTATCGCCAGATGTGGCCCCCATAATCACCACTTTTTGATCGCGTTTTTGAAGGCTATAATCGAGTAGGTGACCGAGAAACTGTAAGGCAAAATCTTTGAACGCCAGGGTCGGGCCGTGAAACAATTCGAGGATCCATTCGTTGTCGCCGGTCTGCACCAGGGGGGCGATCGCAGCGTGTCGAAAATTCGCATAGGCGCGATCGATCAGCGTCTGTAAATCATCCTCAGGGATGCAGTCGCCAACGTAGGGGCGCATCACTTTAAAGGCAAGTTGTTGATACGACAGAGATCGCCAGCTAGCGATCTCCTCGCGGCTAAAATGCGGTATGGCGCTCGGCACAAACAGCCCCCCATCCGGAGCCAACCCCGTGAGAACGACCTCTTCAAAGGTTTTCGGTGGGCAACCACCGCGGGTGCTAATGTATCTCATGCCGTCAGGTCCTAATCGGTGGGTAACTACTGGTCTAGGTGCTCGAGTCGGAGCGTGGTAACCGACCCCTGTACCGTGCTCAAATCTTCAATCTCGCTAACAGCTGCATTCAAGCACCGCTCAGGCAGGCGGTTAGTCACCAAGATCACGTTGACGTAGTCAATTCCGGCGGGCTGCTCTTTTTGAATAATTGCCTCGATACTAATGCCCGCATCAGCCATGATTTTGGTTGCGTTAGAAAGCGCACCGGGGGTATCGAGCATCGAAAATCGCAAGTAATAACAGGTCTCAATGTCAGCCACTGGGATCATTTTTTGTGCCGTTAACACCTCCAGAGGACAGCCGAGCGCCGGCACCCAAGTGGCAGGAGGGTTTTCCAACACGCGGCTAATATCTATGATGTCTGCTAGTACTGACGAGGCCGTTGGCTCCGAACCGGCACCGCGACCATAGTACAGCGAGCTGCCGAGTGCGTCGGCGTCGACCATTACCGCGTTCAATACGTCGTTGACCCCGGCGATCAAACTCGCTGCGGGTACCAGCGTCGGATGAACGCGCAGTTCCACGCCCTCGCCGGACTGGCGCGCGATACCGAGGTGTTTGATCGCGTAGCCGAGTTCGCGCGCATAACCAATATCAAGCTGCTCGAGTTGCGTAATGCCCTGAACGAAAATACTCTCGATGTTTAGCGGGATCGAAAACGCTACAGATGCCAGTATCGCGAGTTTATGCGCCGCATCGATGCCCTCGATATCAAAGGTCGGATCGGCCTCGGCATAACCCTTTGCCTGCGCCTCGGCTAAAACATCTGGGAAGGCCCGACCCTTACTCGCCATTTCTGTAAGGATAAAATTACTGGTGCCATTGATAATCCCAGCCAACCAGTTAATTTGGTTGCCGGCTAGGCCCTCGCGCAACGCCTTGATAATGGGGATTCCGCCAGCCACGGCCGCCTCGAAAGCGACGATCACACCTTGCTGTTCAGCGGCGGCAAAAATTTCTGCGCCATTTTCAGCAATTAACGCCTTGTTCGCGGTCACAACGTGCTTGCCATGTTTGATCGACATCATCACCAAATCAAATGCAACGCTAGTACCGCCAATAAGCTCCACCACGATATCGATAGTAGGATCTTTGGCAACCTCAAAAATATCTCGCGAAACCCGCGTTTCACCGATATCACAGGCGGGATTGTCCCGCCGCGAGCCAACATGAGTCACGCAAATCGCTGCATTTGCACGGCTATTAATCTGCTTGGCGTTGCGCTGTAAAATATTGTAGACCCCGGAACCGACCGTCCCCAGGCCACATATACCAATGTTTACAGGTTTCATCCTATCTCCTATCTCCTCTATACCGTCTTCCCGCCACGCTGGGTCGCGGTGCGCGAGGGATGTTAATGGTTCGCTGTCTATTCGCTACTCGGCTGATATCAGCCCCAACTGCTCGGCAAGCGCATCGGCAGGCTGATAGCCGGGGATCATGCTGCCATCCATTAGCAGCACAGAGGGCGTTCCAGTGACACCCACTTTTCCACCCAGAGCAAAATGCTCGTCCACCGGATGATCACTGCAAACGGCTATCGGCATATCTTCACCGCGCTTCATCCGCGTCAATGCGTCTTTGCGATCGGGCGCGCACCAAGCAGTGACCATTTTTTGATATCCCTCGGAATCGACACCGGATCGAGGGTAGGCCAGATAGCGTACCTCGATGCCGTAGGCGTTCAGTTGATCGATTTCACGGTGCATCTTGCGGCAGTAACCGCAGTCGATATCGGTAAACACATTAATGATTGCGCGTTTTTCGCCCTTCGGACTGAATACGATCATGTCGTCGGTATTGATATTGGCGATCCACCTCTTGCGTTCCGCAGTAAACCGCAGGTTCTCAACATCGATAAAGCCCGAGGGGCCAATCTGGTAGACGTCGCCATCAAAAAAGTGGCTGCCGTCGGTCGCGACATACAGCATCGGACCGTTTTCAACCACAACTCTAAGGTAGCCAGCAATGGCCGATGGCCCGTCCAATTGAAACGCAAAGTCAGGCCGCGCGGCGCGCAATTTTTCAAGCGCTATAGATCCATCTGACGCGTCGTCAAAAGCGTTTTCTACGGTCTCTTCAAGATTGCCAGAGGGAGGTATAACGGACTCATCGGGGTTAGATGCCTGCGCGGCAAAGGCAAGCGACCCCCAACCCGAGGCAGCCAGTAAAAATACTGCCAGCCAGCCCTTAGCTTGGGGCCAACACAGTTTTAACAAACAATTTGAAATCAAAATAAGATCCATTGGATAGACATTGCCGTGTGGCACACTGGCAGAAGCAGGCAGCACTAACTCGCGTGCGCGGCACACTAGGCGACGGATTGGTTGATGCTATATCGCCTCTTCACCCGTCTCGCCGGTGCGGATGCGAATGACCTCGGCCAACGCCGAAATAAAGATTTTGCCATCGCCGATTTTACCGGTGGCAGCAGACTTGGCAATCGCCTCGACGGTGCTGTCGACCATATCGGCCCCGACGGCAATTTCAAGCTTGATCTTGGGCAAAAAATCAACCACATACTCGGCACCACGGTAGAGTTCGGTGTGCCCTTTTTGGCGCCCAAAGCCCTTTACCTCGGTAACTGTAATGCCCTGTACGCCAATATCGGCGAGAGCTTCGCGAACGTCATCTAGTTTAAAGGGTTTAATAACGGCGGTAATAAGTTTCATAGCGTCCTATCTGTTGATGATTTCGTAGGAGGGTAAAGATACCTGTTTATCGACGAAATTGCATCTCCAACGCGCGACAATTCACTCTTGGCCGCTCTGTTCGACAAAAAAAGCCGGGGCACATGGCCCCGGCAACGTTCCGGTCTAAGGGAATACTATTTAGCGGTAAACTCGGGGTAGGCGACAATACCGCACTCGGAGGCATCGACACCGTTGCGCTCGTCCTCTGCGCTCACAC
>CAJIZO010000133.1 GCA_905181995.1 Flavobacteriaceae bacterium TMED48 | reverse complement strand
CCGCCCATCGACATAAATTTTCAGGTACGGTCGCCAGCTCAAGCGGCTCAGAAGAACGGCTCAAAGCACTGGGCATACCGGTGTTGGAACTTAACAGCGTGGCGGAGATCACCGTCTATGTTGATGGCGCCGATGAAATCAACCCGCAACTACAGTTGATCAAGGGTGGCGGTGCTGCGCTGACGCGAGAAAAAATCGTCGCTGCCGTGGCCCGCGAGTTTGTTTGCATAGCGGACCAATCAAAATGGGTTGAGCATCTAGGTGCGTTTCCCTTGCCGGTCGAAGTCATTCCCATGGCGAGAAGCTACGTGGCGCGGGAATTATTAAAACTGGGGGGCGATCCAGTATGGCGGGATGGCGTAGTCACCGACAACGGCAATGTTATCATCGACGTGCACGGTCTCTTGCCGATTGCCGCTGACGGATCCTTGGAGCGCGCAATCAACCAGATCACCGGAGTCGTCACCAACGGGTTATTTGCCATCAAACCCGCCAGTCTGGTACTACTCGGCACTGACAGCGGAATTCAGACGCACCGCTGCTAAGGCGTTATCAACCGCGGGATAGAAGCTCACGCAGGTCGATCAAGGCCGCGTTGGCGCGGCTGATGTAGGATGCCATGACCAATGAATGATTGGCGAACAGACCAAAACCCTGACCGTTGACAATCATCGGAGCTTTCACGGCTTGCTGGCTCATCTCTAATTCGCGAATAATTTGCTGCAGGCCCGTGGTGGCATTCTTTTTTTCCAGAACATCGGCAAAATCGCGCTCGACGGCGCGCAAAAAATGCAACAGCGCCCATGTGGTACCGCGCGCTTCATAAAACACGTTATCAACCTCGAACCACGGGGTTTTAATGTTTCGTTCGCGCTGCTTTGGCGTATTTTTAGCGACGCTGGGCAAGCCATCTAAGCGCCGCTGTCCGACGCTGGCGGACAGCCGCTGAGACAAACTTCCCAAGCGCGTCTCAACCGTGGTCAACCAATAACGCAGATTGTCGGCACGCGCAAAAAATTCGCCATCCTGGCCCTCACCGTCGCCCAAGCGGGCAGCATAGGCCGCCAGAAACGCCTGGCCATCGGCATATTCACTCTCCGGCCAGGGTACTGCCCAACTGGTATGATCGACGTTAAAGCGCGGTTCCGCGAGCGCCAGATCACGGTCTTCACTGGACTGGGATTGGGAGCGACTGAAGGATTCTCGCAGCGCTTTGGAGAGATCTCGCACCTGCACCAAAACACCAAATTCCCAACTCGGTATATTGTCTAACCAAATAGTCGGTGGCAGTACATCGTTGCTTAGGTAGCCGCCCGGTTTGTGCAACAGGACATCGATGACGTCGATCAACGCAGTCACGGTGACCTCGCCGGGAGGGACTGTTATCACTGGTTCGTCGCTTTCGATAAAGCCGGGCTCAGCGCTCCAATAGATACCAAGACTAACCAAAAACACCAGCAACAAAGCAACGATCAAAGCGCCAATGCGGCGGGAACTCCAGATCGCGCTTGTTGCCCCATAATCACGAGGTTGCCACGGCAGACGCCATCCACTGGGTAGTTTCACTTTCGCCCCCAACCAGATGATTTTTTAACGAGCTGCCGCAATGCGGCAGCGGTGGTGAACTCACCGCACTCGAGCGTACGCACGGTTAACTGCGCCGTACGTTTGTTCAGCGAGACCCAATCTGGATCAAAGACCATCAGGTGTAGTCCGCCTGGCTGAAACCTCACATCCCGTCCCGGCGCCACTACCAACTGCTCGACCCGACGCATCTGCATCATCCCGTCAACCTGAGCGTGGCGATGAAATTCTACCCGCTTGGCAATGTCGAACGCCGCGCCCACCAGTGTGCAGGGAACCTCGCTCCGATTTGACACCACCATGTACGCAGAAGTCACCGACTGACCGGGTGGCATCTGACGAATGGACGCGGCGGATATCTCCAGCATCGGCGGCGTGTCCGACGCGGCGATAAACGGCACCCACAGGGCGCACATAAACAGCCAACTAAGCGCACAAATACATTTTGACATCCACAGTCCTCCGTATAGAGTATAGCATACGGCGGCTGACCCATCGCCGATCTCGACAATAGGCGCCGCGCGGGATCTTAGCCGCTTGAGAGGAAAACGCTGCCGAGGGCCAATCCGTGCGGCAATGCCGTATACTAGAGATTCAAAAGGCAATCTGCGGGCCGCTTGAAGAGCCGCCATAGACTGCAAAGATACTGGCTAGCGGGCAGTACAATAATCGACAACTTAACTCTAAGATCACAGCTCTGAGGAGGTATCTGCCCATCGCCAGCCCCGTAAAAAATATCTGCCGCTCGATCTTAGTGTGCTGGCTGTTTAGTCTTGGATTGCTGTCGGCACAGTCGGCGGTTGGCGAGTTTAACATTCAGTCGACAGAAACCAACGACAGCCTCCTCAATCGGCGTTTTTTGAACGTCGAGGATGCCTTTCAACTGCACCTATCAAGCACCCCCGACAGCCTAATTTTGCGCTGGGAGATCGCGCCTCAATACTACCTTTACCGCGACAATTTTAAATTTATCGCGCTGGATGATGCTACCCAGCTGGGTGAGCCATCGCTCCCGCCAGGCAGCCTCAAATGGGATGATTATTTCGCCCGCGACCTAGAGGTATACTACAACCAAAGTAACATTACGCTGCCCGCTCAGAGCAACTCCGGCGCAATTGCCATCGAGATTGAATCGCAGGGCTGCGCAGATGCCGGTCTTTGCTATCCGCCGCGCAAGCAGCAATTTAACATCGATCTTGTCAGCGGGTTGGTGACTGTTCGACAGGCGACACCGCAACGCGACCTATCGACTACCGAGAAGGCCTTGCCATTCGCCGTCACACTGCTATTTGCATTGTTAGGGGGGATGCTTCTCAACCTCATGCCCTGCGTCTTCCCGGTACTCTCGATCAAGGCGATGAGTTTTGTCGCCGCCCACGGCAGCGCCACGGCAAACCGACTTCACGGACTGGTTTATAGCGCTGGAGTGATCCTCAGTTTTGTTGCGATTGCGGCACTGATGCTCGCCCTGCGTGCCGGAGGCGAAGCCGTTGGATGGGGTTTTCAGCTCCAGTCACCGCTCTTCATCAGCGCACTGATCTATCTGTTTTTCGCCATGGCGCTGGCGCTGGCCGGAGTATTTGAACTCGGTGCCGGGCTGATGGCAATCGGCCAGGCATCCGCCGCGGGCAGCAGTTATCGCGCTTCGTTTATGACCGGCGTACTGGCGACCACCGTGGCCAGTCCTTGCACCGCGCCTTTTATGGGACCGGCGCTGGGTTTTACCCTAACTCAACCGCCCGCTGGAGCGCTATTGGTCTTCGCCTGCTTGGGCCTTGGCATGGCGCTGCCGTTTGTGGTTCTCACCTGGCTGCCATCGCTGCGCAATCGACTCCCGCGCCCCGGCCCATGGATGGAGTATTTTAAACAGGCGCTGGCTTTTCCACTGTTGCTAACCGCGGTGTGGTTACTGTGGGTGCTGGGACGACAAACCGACATCGACACGGTCGCCGCGATCTGCGTCGGTTTGATATTTTTGAGCCTGGCTGGATGGCTCTGGCGGATGCCTTCGACCACCGCGTTTGGCGGCGCGCAATTAATCGCAATCGCAGCGCTCGTCGCTGCGCTTATGACGCCGTGGCTGGCGCTCAACAATGCCGACAATGCGCCCCGCTGGGAGAACTACTCAGACGAAAAACTCAGCGCACTGCGCGCCGCCGACCGCGCGGTGTTTGTCAATCTCAGTGCCGACTGGTGTGTCACCTGCCTGGTTAATGAACGCGTCGCGCTGAGTTCAGACGCCTTTTATGCAACGCTAGACGCGCGTGAAATCACCTATTTAAAGGGCGACTGGACCAATGGTGACGCCGAAATCACGGCGCTGCTGAACCGCTTTCAGCGCACCGGGGTGCCGCTGTATTTATTCTACCCCGCAGGAACAAACCAAGCGCGTGTCCTGGATCAAATTTTAACCCCGGGAACAGTCCTAAGTACGCTAAACGAAAAATAGATAACTAAACCGAAAATGATCGATAATAACCACACTTTAACTGCTTAATCGGAGATTTTGGCCGACTTTGCTGGAAATTTCTGCTTTTTGCACGCTACGGCCCTACATCGGCGGCGATCATCTAAGCGGCGTCTTTAAAATTATAAATTTATTCAAAAAAGACTCGATAAATAGCGCATGTTCGCCTAAATTCGCCGAAAATTAAGCTTAAACGACAAATATAGACAGCTTATAAGTTTTCGTGCAGACTAGCCTCCTTAAAAACACGTTCTGAGTCTTGTGATGGCCAATATACTGCTCCTAAACGGTCCCAACCTTAATTTGTTGGGTTCTCGAGAACCGGGCCTCTATGGTTCTGCCAACCTCGAGGACATCGTCGCCACGCTGACCTCCAGCGCCGCGCAAGCGGGACACACTCTCAGCGCACTCCAAAGTAACGCCGAACATCAGTTACTTGAGCGCGTTCACAGCGCCGCGACCGATGGCACCGACCTAGTGATTATCAATCCGGCCGCCTTTACCCATACCAGTATCGCATTGAGAGACGCATTATTAGCCGTCGCCATCCCCTTTATAGAGGTTCACCTTTCGAACATTTACAATCGCGAGGCATTTCGAAAAGATTCTTACTTTTCGGACATTGCGATCGGCGTTATCAGTGGCTTTGGCGCATTGAGTTACCAACTGGCGCTGGCGGCAGCGATCGAAAAACTACCCGCGATAGAGCAACAGACGATAGAGCAACAAACAAAGAGAGACTAAAATGGATATCCGCAAGGTAAAAAAACTCATCGAACTACTCGAAGAGTCCAATATCAACGAACTTGAAATAGTCGAAGGCGAGGAGTCGGTGCGCATTAGCCGCGGCGCACCAGTCGCCATGACACCGCAATTTGCCGTTGCTCCGAGCGTGCCGACACCGCCCGCGAGCACCCCCAATCCGACCGTAGCGCAAGAATCGCCTGCGGTAGAAGAGTCGGGCCATCTGGTGCGCTCGCCGATGGTCGGCAGCTTTTATGCGTCCGCCGCGCCGGGCGCGAGCGCCTTTGTTAACGTTGGACAAACGGTCTCCAAAGGCGACGTTTTATGCATTGTCGAAGCGATGAAAATGATGAACCAAATCGAAGCGGACCGCGCCGGCACGATTGCCGCAGTACTGGTCGAAGACGGCGATCCCGTCGAATTTGACCAACCGATGTTCAACATTGTTTAACCGGCGAGTAGGAGTACCCCATGCTCGATAAGGTATTAATAGCCAATCGCGGCGAAATTGCCCTCAGAATTTTGCGCGCCTGCAAAGAATTAGACATCAAAACAGTCGCTATTCACTCAAAAGTCGACGCCAACCTCAAACACGTCAAACTCGCCGACGAGGCGATCTGCGTGGGGCCCAATCCGTCCAGCCAAAGCTACCTGAACGTGCCCGCAATCATCAGTGCGATGGAAATAACCAACGCCAGTGGGGTGCATCCCGGCTACGGATTTTTAGCTGAAAATGCCGATTTTGCCGAGCGGGTAGAACGCAGTGGTTTTGTTTTTATCGGCCCGACAGCCGACGTAATTCGCGTGATGGGTGACAAAGTGGCGGCCATTCAAGCGATGCAACGCGCCGGTGTGCCGACCGTACCTGGATCTGACGGCGCGCTCAATAGCGACCCGAAAGCGCTCAGGGCCGCTGCCGAACGCATCGGCTTTCCAGTCATTATCAAGGCCGCTGCTGGGGGGGGTGGGCGCGGTATGCGGGTGGTCGAAAGCGCCGATGCGCTGGTCAATGCGGTCAGCGTGACCCAAAGCGAAGCGCTCGCGGCGTTTGGCGACGGCACCGTGTACATGGAAAAGTTTTTACAGAACCCACGTCACGTAGAAGTGCAGGTACTCTCTGATGGTCAGGGGCACGCCGTGCATCTTGGCGACCGCGACTGCTCGCTGCAACGCCGTCATCAAAAGGTATTGGAAGAGGCCCCAGCGCCCGGTATACCGGACGCAGCGCGACAGCGGGTCTACGAGAGTTGCGTTAACGCCTGCATTCAAATTGGCTATCGAGGCGCCGGTACCTTTGAATTTCTCTACCAAGACAATGAATTTTATTTCATCGAAATGAATACTCGAATACAGGTCGAACACCCAGTATCGGAAATGATCACCGGGATAGACATTGTCAAAGAGCAACTTTTAATCGCCAGCGGAAACCCTCTGAGCATTACCCAGCAGGATATTGTCTTTCGTGGACACGCCTTTGAGTGTCGCATCAACGCCGAGGACCCGGTGACTTTCTTACCGCAACCAGGCACCATCCGCGCCTATCATGCGCCCGGCGGCAATGGCGTACGCGTCGATTCGCACATTTACAACGGCTACGTGGTGCCGCCTCACTACGATTCACTAATCGGCAAAATCATAACCTATGGCAGCGATCGGGCCTCGGCGTTATCGCGCATGGCCAATGCCCTCGACGAAATGCTCATCGACGGCATAAAAACCAACATAGATCTGCACGCCAATTTAGTCCGCGACCCGGCCTTTCAGGAGGGCGGCGTCAACATTCACTATCTCGAGAAAAAACTCGGCCTGTAACGGGACGCATGACGATCAAAAGTCAAACGCATTGGCAGCAACTTAAAATCGATTGTACGCGCGGCGATAGCGACCTCATCGAGACCGCCCTATTGGACAACGGCGCCCTGTCTGTAACGCTGGAGGATGCCGCAGATCAACCGATATTAGAGCCCGGCGTTGGCGAGACGCCCCTCTGGGATCGTTGTATTGTCACGGGTCTGTTTGATGCGCACCTAGACTGTGCCCAGATCGAGTCACAAGTGCGCCGTCAATTGCCCAATGCAGCCGCGCGCTGGCTACCCATAGCAGAGCGGGACTGGTGCAACGAATGGAAAAAAGACTTTCATCCGGTACGCTGCGGCGAACGGCTTTGGGTATGCCCAAGCTGGACGCCGCCACCGCAACCGGATGCGGTAAATGTCATTCTCGACCCAGGTCTGGCCTTTGGCACGGGTAGCCACCCGACAACGTTCCTCTGCTTGCAGTGGCTCGACCAACAACCGCTAGGCGGAAAAACGGTGATCGACTTTGGCTGCGGCTCAGGAATTCTCGGCATTGCCGCTGTGCTATTAGGTGCACGTAAAGTTTTTGCGGTGGACAACGACCCCCAAGCGCTGCTGGCAACGCGCGACAATGCCGAGCGCAATGCCATATCCGCATCACAGATAGACTGCCTACTACCTTGCGACTTGCCCGAAGATCTTGATGGCGAGTTTATGCTCGCCAATATCCTCGCCGCTCCGCTGATCCAACTCGCCCCGCAGCTCTCGGCTATGACTCAAGCCGGCGGGCAAATCTGCCTGTCCGGGATTCTGGCAACTCAAATCGACGCGGTGTGTGCCCCGTACAAGGCGCACTTTCAATTCGAGCCACCCATTATATCGTCGGGGTGGGCCCAATTAGGAGCAAAAAAAACACCTTCCTAGGTCAACGACCAGAGCCTCTATCCACGCCCAACATAGATTGATCGAGCGCGTTGCACAAGGTTTTTTATGCCCAGCGACTTTTTATCAAGTCGCTGTCAGGTTACTATAACGTCCTTAAATTTGCCGTTGCGAGCGTCCGTTTGTATAACATTGGAGCCTATCAAATAACCAACCAAACGGTTCTTGCGCCCATGGCCGGCGTTACTGACCTGCCGTTTCGGCAGCTTTGCAAAGAACTAGGTGCTGGCTTGGTGGTCTCGGAAATGGTCGCCGCCGACCCCAGCACATGGCAGACGCGTAAATCTCGCCTACGCACCCAATTTGGTGCCGAGCCGGCGCCAAGATCTGTGCAGATCGCCGGTTACGACCCGCACATGATGGCCGCAGCAGCGCAGTACAATGTCGCACAAGGCGCTGAGATCATAGATATCAACATGGGCTGCCCAGCGAAAAAAGTCTGTCGCCGCGCTGCTGGGTCAGCGCTGCTGCAAGACCCAACGCTGGTGAAAAGTATTTTGCAGTCGGTCACCTCCGCGGTAACAGTGCCGGTGACGTTAAAGATTCGCACCGGTTGGGATCTCGCCAACCGCAACGCAACAACTATCGCTAAAATTGCCGAAGATGCCGGTATCGCCGCGCTGGCGGTGCATGGACGAACCCGCGCCTGTCGCTTTGTCGGCACGGTAGACTACGACACCATTACCGACGTTGTCGCTGCGGTGACAATCCCGGTGATTGCCAATGGCGATATCTGCCTGCCTGAACAGGCGCGCGTGATTCTCGACCGCACCGGCGCCGCTGCGGTAATGATCGGCAGAGCTGCGCAGGGCAACCCATGGATTTTTCGTCAGATTAACCACTATTTAAGCCATGACAAGCTGCTCGACCCACCCTCCACCGACGAGCTTGCAGCGGTGATGACGCGCCATCTTAGCGCGGTTCACCAGTTTTACGGCGAACCGACCGGCGTGCGCGTGGTCAGAAAGCACATGGGTTGGTACCTAAATCAGTCGCCCTCGGGAAAAAGTTTCACCCGCGATTTTAATCAACTGGACAGTGCAGCGGCTCAATGCCTGGCCCTTCAGCGTTATTTTGGTGATAATTTACATGCTTGCCAACGGGCCGCCTAATGGGTAATTCAGATGATTTGAACCAACCTCCAGGCGCCCTGTGCGATAGTACAGCCAATGCAATGGAGCGCTATTTTTCGGATTTAGACGGTCAGACTAGTACCGATCTTTACGCCATCGTCATGGCCGAGGTCGAACCGCCGCTGTTGTCAGCGGTTATGAAGTACAACCGCCACAATCAAAGTAAAGCGGCCGCAATGCTAGGCCTGAATCGCGCCACGCTGCGGAAAAAATTAAAACACTACGATCTTTTATAAAGCTATCCAAAGAGGGGCCAATGAGCGACTTAAAAACCGTTGCACGCGCGCTAATCAGCGTTTCCGACAAAACCGGAATTGTCGAGTTTGCCGAGACTCTGACGTCTCTGGGCATTGAAATTTTATCCACCGGTGGAACCTTTAAACTGCTGCGAGCAGAGGGCATTGCGGTGACCGAAGTCTCCGACTACACCGGTTTCCCGGAGATGATGGATGGTCGAGTGAAAACCCTCCACCCACGGGTGCACGGTGGCATTCTAGGACGCAGAGGTATCGATGACCGAGTCATGACCGAGCTCGGGATCAAGCCGATCGACATGGTGGTGGTGAATCTTTATCCGTTTGCCGATACCGTTGCCGATCCCAACTGCGAACTCGCCACTGCGGTGGAAAACATCGATATAGGCGGCCCGACAATGCTCAGGTCGGCGGCAAAAAACCACCGCGATGTAGCCGTGGTTGTCAACGCCTCAGACTATGCCGCCGTTGCCGGCGAGTTACAAGAAAACAGGGCTCAGCTTGGCTACCAGACGCGCTACGAACTGATGGTGCGGGCGTTCGAGCACACCGCGAGTTACGATGGCATGATAGCCAATCACTTCGGTGGCCGAGATATCGAAAACCGTCCTAGTGCATTTGCCAACACCTACAACGCCCAATATCGCAAAGCACAAGATATGCGCTATGGCGAAAACCCGCATCAACAGGCGGCGTTCTACACCGAGGCCAACCCTCCACAGGCTTGCATAGCCACGGCTGTGCAGTTGCAGGGTAAGGAATTATCGTTCAATAATATCGCCGACACCGACGCTGCGCTGGAGTGCGTAAAGCAATTTCAACGGCCGGCCTGCGTGATTGTTAAACATGCCAATCCGTGCGGCGTTGCGGTGGCTGACGACATTGGACAGGCCTACCAACTGGCATTTGAAACCGATCCTGAATCAGCCTTTGGCGGTATTGTTGCGTTTAATCGGGAACTCGATGCAGCGACTGCGGCGGCGATCTGCGAGCAGCAATTTGTCGAGGTCATTATTGCCCCGAGTGTGGCGGCAGAAGCGGTTGTCGCGGTCGCGGCGAAAAAGAATGTACGCTTGTTAGAGTGTGGAATGTGGGGTCAACAACAACAACCGAGTCTCGACTACAAGCGCGTCAACGGCGGTCTGTTAATCCAACATCGCGACGACGCCATGGTCGCGCGTGACGATCTCAAGGTGGTGAGCGATCGAGTACCCACCGAAGCGGAAGTTCAGGACATGCTGTTTGCCTGGAGAGTCGCCAAAATGGTCAAATCAAACGCCATCATCTACGCCAAAGACGGTCGAACTATCGGCGTCGGAGCAGGCCAGATGAGTCGTATCAATTCGGCACGGATTGCAGCTATAAAAGCCGAACACGCCGGCTTATCGGTTGCCGGAGCGGTGATGGCCTCGGACGCGTTTTTCCCGTTCAGAGATGGCATTGACAACGCCGCCAGTTCTGGGGTCGATTGCGTAATCCAACCCGGGGGGTCGATGCGCGACAACGAAGTGATCGCCGCCGCCAACGAAAACGGCATGGCGATGGTGTTTACCGGCATGCGCCATTTTCGCCACTGACCGACACTTCGACGCGCCTTTAGCCGACATTTTTGGTGTGTGCAAAGGCCTCCAGTGCGCGCGCTCGCGAGGCCTTAATGTCGACGATGGGCGCTGGATAGTCAACGCCTATCACCACTTTTGCCGCGCTTAATATTGCCTCTGGGGCAAGCCAGGGCGCATGGATATATTTTTTCGGTAGTGCGCTCAGTTCCGGGACATAGCGACGAATATAGTCGCCGTCGCCATCAAATTTTTCGCTTTGAGTAATCGGATTAAAGATTCGAAAGAACGGCGCTGCATCAGCACCACTGCCTGCCACCCACTGCCAGCTAGCGCTGTTACTTGCCAGATCGGCATCCACTAGACAATCCCAAAACCAGGCCTCGCCATGATGCCAGTGAAGTAGTAAATTCTTCACCAAAAAAGATCCAACAACCATGCGCACGCGATTGTGCATATACCCGGTGAGCCACAACTCACGCATCCCGGCATCCACCAGGGGGTAGCCGGTGCGGCCGTCCTGCCAAGCCGATAGCGCTTCGGCATCAGTAATCCACGGGAAGTTATCGAACCTCGACTGAAGGTTTTCCCGCGGTAACTGGGGAAAATGATAGAGCAGATAGTGCGAGAACTCGCGCCACCCTAACTCGCTTAAAAAGGTATCTAGGCCGGCGCCATCGCCAGCATAGTTGGCGCCTGCCTGGGCGCGGTACCACGCGCTATTGACAGATATCTGACCAAAATGTAAATACGGCGATAAGCGCGAGACATTGGCTCGATTCGGAAAGTTCCTGCCGTCGCGGTAATCGTCGAGTTGGCTATCAACGAAATCGTCCAACCGGCGGTGCGCGCCCTCCTCGCTGATCTCCCAGCATTCGCGCAGGGGCGCATCCCAGCCCACCCGTGGCAACAATTCGAGATCGCCAATGCGCAGCGAGCGAGCACTTGGCTCGCAATCAGCCAGATGCAACGTCGGTGCGGGCAGCGGTTGGCGCGGCGCTGGCGCCGATAGACAGCCACGTCGGTAGTACGGAGTAAACACGCGATACGGTGTGGCGTCTTTTTTTAGCACCTGCCAGGGCTCCCACAACAGGCTGGCGTTGCTGCTATGGGCAGCAATACCGCGAGCGCGCAGTTGAATTTTCAGTTGGCTATCGCGAGCCAGACGCCATGGCTCGTAACAACGGTTCCAGTAGACGCCAGTAGCGCCATAGTGAGTGACCAGCGACGGTATGATTTCGCTGGCGTCGCCGCGATAAAACTGCAACTGTCCGTCGAGGGATTGACCGAGCGACGATAGCGCGTGATGCAACCACCAGCGACTCGCCGCCCCGATGCGATCTTGAGCGGCGTTGACGTCGTCTAATATATAGATCGGAATGACCTTGGCGTGCCCCAAGGCGGCAACCAATGCCGGGTTATCGCGAATGCGTAGATCTTGGCGAAACCACATGATGACTGGGGCTGTACTGAGTTCTGACATAATGATTTTCGTTAGTTTTGGTTGCCGTTATACGCCAGCAAGTGAATGGCAGATAAGCGGTTCGCTTGGAACATATGGCTCGCCGCTCAGTGTATACGATACGCATAGCCAATAGGCCTTAACAAAAGACTCAATCAGCCGGTTGTTGCGCTTTTTTGATCGCCTGCAGACGGCGGTCTGATACAATAATACACCGTTTTTTTAAGAAGAGTTGGTATGAAAGTATTGGTGATTGGTGGCGGTGGCCGCGAACATGCGCTGGCCTGGAACGCGGCGCGCTGCGCCGGGGTCGACAAGGTCTTTGTAGCACCTGGAAATGCCGGGACGGCGCTGGAATCAGGCATCGAAAACATCGATCTTGGCGTCGATGATTTTGCCGGACTGGCCGATTTTGCCCACCAGCACAGCGTTGACTTGACCATTGTCGGGCCAGAGCAGCCGTTGGTTGATGGGATCGTTAATTTTTTTCAGCAACGTCAACTGGCAATCTTCGGCCCCACCCAAGGGGCCGCCCAGCTCGAGGCGTCGAAAGCCTTTACCAAAGATTTTTTGGCGCGCCACAATATACCCAGTGGCGACTATCAAACCTTTACTGAGCGCGATGCCGCAATCGCCTATGTGCGTGCCAAAGGCGCACCCATTGTGATCAAGGCGGATGGGCTAGCCGCAGGCAAGGGGGTGATTGTCGCCACCTCGCTGGGCGAGGCAGAAGACGCCATTACCGATATGCTGTCTGGAAACGTTTTTGGCGTTGCCGGCCACCGGGTTGTGGTCGAGGAGTATCTGGATGGTGAAGAGGCCAGTTTTATCGTTATGGTGGATGGTAAAAACGTCCTGCCGATGGCCACCAGCCAGGATCATAAGCGGGTTGGCGAGGGTGACAGCGGGCCCAATACCGGCGGAATGGGGGCCTATTCACCTGCGCCGGTAGTGAGCGCAGAGATTCATCGACGGGTGATGGATGAAATCATTATGCCGACGGTCGAGGGCATGGCGGCCGAAGGCAACCCCTACTGCGGGTTTTTGTACGCCGGTTTGATGATAACCGCCGACGGCGCACCCAAAGTCATCGAATATAACTGTCGATTTGGCGATCCGGAGACGCAGCCAATTATGCTGCGCCTGCGGTCAAATTTAGTCGAACACTGCCTCGCTGCGCTGTCGGGGAAACTCGACGGACAGTCGGCAAAATGGGATCCGCGCCCAGCGGTCGGCGTGGTGTTAGCCGCGGCGGGCTATCCTGGAAAATACCCTAAAGGACAGCCAATCAGCGGCTTATCCGGCAACCCTAATGGCTCGGATGACGGCAAGGTATTTCATGCCGGAAGCCGCCTCGAGGCCGGCGTTGTGGTCACCAATGGCGGGCGAGTACTCTGCGCAACGGCCTTGGGTGACAGTGTCGATGACGCCAGAGAGGCGGCTTATGCGCTGTGTCGAGGAATTCACTGGGACGGCGCCTTTTATCGCAGGGATATCGCTTGGCGCGCACTCGAACGCAACAGCTAGAGCGCTATCAGCTCAGCGAGATCGATGCTCAAAGCGTTTTCACCGGCCATCGCAACGCAGGTCATTCCTTAACGATACTCTGAATCGCAGCGACCAACCAGCGATGAATCGGTGAGTCCATGGTTCGAGCGTGTTGCAGTAATACCAGGGTAATCGACTTTTCGTGTGGCAGATCATCTGGGAAACTCTTGCGCACGATGGGGTACATCTCTTCCTCGAGCGTGTGCCCATAGCGCGCCGCGACCATTAAACAATCACTGTCGCTGATGGTCTCCATGGCGGTCATAAACTGCTTGGTGACCAGCGCTTTTTTACGTTTTCGACCCAATCGCCGTAGGGTTTTATCAAACCGTGAGTCGGTTCTCGCGCTGACCCGTTTAGCGATCAGCAAATAGTATTGCACGTATGGGTATTCAAGAATGTCGTCCAGCGTCAGTTTAGATTTAGCCGCCAAAGGGTGGCCCTCGCGCATCCAAATAGAGGGGCGATACGTGGTCAGGTGCGTGGCGCTGATATCATCACTGAGCGTTTTATCGATATCGATGGCAAAGTCGAGTAACCCGGCAGCCAGTTCGCCCTCGACAGAGTCGGTATCGCTCGAAATTGACAGCACCACCCCGGGCGCTTGCTCGCTTAACATCCGAGTCAGTTGAGAGATCAATGAAATGGCAAAGAATTCTGGGACGGCAATGCTGATTTCGCCCTCATAGGAGGCTGGGTCAAACTCACCACGAGCCACCATTTCGAGAATATTCTCTAACATATTGGGCAACCGGCTCTGTAAATCTTGCGCCCTGGGCGTTGGTACCAATTCGTTACCGGAACGGGTAAACAGAGGGTCGTCCAGTTGTTGCCTAAGGCGCTGCAGCACTCGGCTCATAGCCGGTTGGGTAATGTATAAACGCTGGGCGGCGCGGGTTACGCTTTTTTCCTCGAGCAGAGCCTGTAGAGAAACCAACAGGTTGAGGTCCATACGCGACAGTTTTTGTAAATTCATGGGTGCCTCATGGAATAACCAACAATCATAGGTGATCGATAAATAATGCATTTGCTTTATGTTGTGGTCAAGCCTGAATGTGATCTTTCGGTTTTTTACGCGCAAAAAATGACTCATGGGCATTGGTGATAGGGCTATTGAACCCTCGAATTTACCGCTGTCGTTGCGGTGCATTGCCACCTAAACAAAGGCAATATCATCTATGAACGGCGGCTCAACATGGGCTATTCAATCGCACTTAATAGCGCATCGAAAATGTTCAACGCAACTATCCCTCACTCCGTTCCATGCTACCTATCTAAACCCCATAAATCATAAAACATCCTTGCCGTGACCGCGGGTAAGCAGTCGGTTAAAAAGCCACCGCCGCGCAACTCAGATTTTATAGGTGATGCGTAACAGGGGGTAGAAAGACCGACAAAAAGCCATGCGATTCAACCGCGCATATCGCAATACCCAGGTCATTACAAAAAGTAATAAAGAAAATAAAAACAATGCATTGGGATTATTCCACTAGCAGGCGTATATTCTGTCTATCGGGTCGTTGACCCCTAAAAAATAAGGAGACATCATCATGTTATTGGTTTATTTAGTACTCGGTTTTACCGGAATCGCAGGCGCTGCAATAGCCGGGGATGAAGTTGCGAAACTGAAGTCCGACCAAGGCAAAACCATTCAAAAGTAACCCTTTTATGGTTGCAACTAACCCCTGGCGGTCAGATGCTAGGGGTTCATCCAAAGCCGCCTACGCCTAATTGTTGCCGTTAACGAGTCAGTCGCCCGACCACCGTCGCACGGTTTGTTGGCAGCCAACCCAGCACTCGCTGACAACCTGGCGCCAAGCCGTCTCCAGCCATAACAAAGTGCATAACAAAAATGCATAGCATGAATGCAAAAAATGCATTTGGACGATGCCGAGCCCGCGGTTAATATGCGTTTAGTTCATTGAGTTAGCGCCAGTGTTTGGCGAAAATTCACACCCAACCCCTCCCTAGCAATCACAACAGGGAATTTTTTAGGAGCCTTCCTCAGGCTCCTTTTTTTTATCTCGAGCTTTTATCTCGAGCTTTTATCTTTGAAAAATCGCCATAGCATTGACTAACTCACCGCGTAACTATGCGTTATCTCGACGCCGGCGGCACCCAACATGATCGAGGCAGAGCAGTATTTTTGCGCCGACAACTCGACCGCTCGTTTAACCACTTTGTCGCTCAAATCATTACCTTGAACGACAAAGTGAAGATGTATGTTGGTAAAGACCGCCGGCACGGCATCCGCCCGACTCGCCTCCAACTCGGTATAGCACTCAACCGGTAATCGACGTCCTTTTTGCAAGATGCTGACGACGTCAAACGAAGCACACCCACCCAACCCAATAAGGATTAATTCCATCGGTCTGGGGCCGATATTTCTGCCCCCCTGTTGCTCTGCACCGTCCATCACCACTGCATGTCCGCTATCGGACTCGCCGAGAAACATCACCCCATCCACCCATTTGACCACGGCTCGCATCAGCGAATCTCCTATAAAAATAGTTAATATTAAAATAAACCCAACAAATCTCCTATGCCTGCCAAATTATTGACTAGTATTAACAAAGAGAGATAGGCCTTTTCCCACCCTAGGGAGTCGGTTTACCGCCAAGCAAGTCAAAGGAGAGCCAGTTTGGTAGCCACAGTACTGACGCCGCATATTGAAAATGTGGACGTATTTTTAGCCCATTGCCATCGTCGACACTATCCCGCTAAAGGGACCATCGTCTATGTTGGCGATGTTGCCGACGTTCTCTATTATATCATTGAAGGTTCCGTTGCAGTGGTTCTCGAAGACCGCAAAGAAGATCGAGAACTGACGCTCGCATACCTCAACCCGGGCGACTTTATCGGCGATTTGGGGCTGTTTGAAAAAGCCCCCAGAAGCGCCTGGGTGCGCGCCCGAACCGACTGTGAAATCGCCGAAATCAACTATGAACACTTTCACGAACTGAGCGAAGAATACCCAGAATTTTTGCGTGCAATCAACACGCAACTGGCCCGCCGACTCAGAGATACGACCCGTAAATTGGGCAATTTGGCATTTTTAGACGTCACCGGAAGAGTCACCGAAGCGCTGATGGATCTGTGTAAACAGCCCAGCGCCATGACCCATCCGAGCGGTATGCAAATAAAAATAACCCGTCAGGAAATTGGGCTCATCGTGGGCTGTTCTCGCGAGATGGTCGGGCGAGTGCTCAAAGACCTCGAGCAGCAGGGATTAATGTCCATATCGGGCAAGACCATGGTGATCTTTAATACCCGTTAACAACTCGGCGACCTGCTCTATTACTCCTGATCCATGGCGAATAACTCGGCCAGCTTTTCGCCGGGGTCGGCGCAGCGCATAAAAGCTTCTCCAACCAAAAACCCATGCACGTTCCGCGCGCGCATCGCAGTGACATCGGCGCGGGTGCGAATACCGCTCTCAGTCACCACGAGGCAGCCCGCTGGAATCTGATCGAGTAACTGGTAGGTATTTTCGAGCGTTGTCTCAAAGCTGTGTAAATTGCGGTTGTTGATGCCAATCACGCGGCTATCTATCGCTAAGGCCAACTCTAACTCAGCGCCGTCGTGGACCTCGATCAAAACATCCATGCCCAAATCGACCGCTAGAGCATGCAAATCTTTCAACTGCGCCGAGTCCAACGCGGACACGATCAACAAAATGCAATCCGCGCCAATGGCACGGGCCTCGTAGACTTGATAGGGATGAATAATAAAATCTTTGCGTATCAGCGGTAGATCGCAGCAGTTGCGAACCGCGCGCAGGTATTCGTCGCTGCCTTGAAAAAAATCCACGTCGGTGAGGACGGAGAGACATGCGGCGCCACCACGGGCATAACTTTGGGCGATTGCCACTGGATCGAAGTCGGGTCTGATCACCCCCTTGCTCGGCGAGGCCTTTTTAATTTCCGCGATCACCGCCGCGTCACCCCTGTCCAAGCGCTGCTGCAGTGCTCGATTAAATCCACGAACGGCAGGCGCGATGCCAGCCCGCGCGATGATCTCGGTCAGGTTAATGCGCGCTTGACGCTGGGTAATTTCTTCATCTTTGCGCTGTAAAATCTTTTTTAAAATGGTCGGTGTTTGAGTCATAGGTTTTCAGTCCGCCGGCACATAGTTTGCGCCCACTGTTAATCCAGATCGCGCTGGCATTGAGTAAAAAGCGCCAAGTCGCTAATTTTGGCGCGCGCCAAGCCGCAGCTAATAATGTCTTGGGCTATCGCGATGCCCTCTTCCAAGTGCGCAGCAATACCGGCCACTTTGAGCGCCGCACCGGCATTGATGGCGATCATATCGGCCGCCGCCTTGGCATAGCGCCCCTGCCGTTTACCCAGCGCGTCGACAATCAATGCCAACGACTGCTCTGCCGTTTCGACCGTCAAACCTTGCAATGAGTGTTGCTCGGCCAACAGGGTTTGCGGCTCTATCCGATACTCGCGCAGTTCGCCGCCGACAAATTCGGCCACGTGGGTCGGCGCGGCAATACTGATCTCGTCGAGCCCGTCCTCTGAGTGCACCACCATGACATGCTCTGCCCCGAGATGCCCGAGCACTTCAGCGATCGGCGCGCACAGCGCTTTGGCATAGACGCCGATCAATTGGCGGCGGACTCCCGCAGGGTTGGTCATCGGCCCAAGAATGTTGAATATGGTTCTTAGACCCAGCGCCTTGCGTGGACCAACAGCATATTTCATGGCGCTATGATGCGCCGGCGCAAACATAAAACCGAGCCCAATTTCACCGACGCATAGAGCCACCTGCGCTGGCGTCAATTCGATATTTACACCCGCGGCTTGGAGTACATCGGCAGCGCCACTGTTGCTACTTACCGAGCGATTACCGTGCTTGGCTACACGGCCTCCGGCGGCTGCAACCACGAAACTCGCTGCAGTCGAGACGTTAAAGAGATTGGCACCATCGCCGCCGGTGCCGACGATATCGACCAATTGGGTATCGGCCACCGGCACCACGGTAACCAACTCGCGCATGACTTCAACCGCGCCGGTAATTTCTGCAATGGTCTCTCCCTTAACCCGCAGCGCCACCAAAAAGCCGCCGATCTGAGCGTCGTCGGCTGCCCCGGTCATAATCTGACGCATTACGGCGCGCATCTCGGCTGCCGTCAAATCGTCGCCATCGACCAATCGCTCGAGCGCGCCAACAATATTCACGATGGATCCTCAAGAAAATTGTGCAGCAAATCGTGGCCGTATTCGGTCAATATGGATTCCGGGTGAAACTGCACACCCTCAAGCGGATAATGGCGATGCCTAAAGCCCATAATTTCGTCTTTTTCACCCGCGGGTGTTTGAGTCCATGCGGTAATTTGTAAATCTGCCGGGAGGTCTTCGCGGGCGACGATCAGCGAGTGATAGCGGGTTGCCACAAACGGGCTCGGCAAGTTCCGAAAGACACCCTCGCCACAGTGATAGATCGGCGAGGTCTTACCGTGCATCACCTGCCGAGCGCGAACCACGCGACCGCCGAGCGCTTGACCGATACTTTGATGGCCCAAGCAAACGCCCAAAATTGGAATAGTCGCGCCAAAATGCCGAATAAGCGCCATTGAAATACCCGCCTGATCCGGCGTGCACGGTCCTGGCGAGACGACGATGCGATCTGGCGCTAGCTTTTCAATCCCGTCGAGATCAATTTGATCATTGCGATGAACCACCACCTCGGCACCTAACTCGCCGAGATATTGCACCACGTTGTAAGTGAAGGAGTCGTAATTATCGATCATCAGAATCATTTCACCGCCCCCACCATGCCTGCGGCTTTAAAGATCGCGCGCGCCTTGTTCATCGTCTCCTGCCACTCCAATTCGGGGTCTGAGTCAGCTACCACACCGCCGCCTGCCTGAACGTGTAAACGACCGTCTTTTATGACCGCAGTACGGATCGCAATGGCGGTATCCATATTGCCGTTCCAACCGATGTAACCGACCGCACCACCATAGATATTGCGCTTTACTGGCTCCAATTCATCGATAATTTGCATCGCCCGAATTTTTGGTGCACCGCTCAGGGTGCCCGCCGGGAGCGTGGCGCGAAGCACGTCTATCGGCCCGGTTCCAGCGGTGACCTCACCGACCACATTAGACGTGATATGCATGACGTGAGAATAGCGTTCGACAACCATTTTTTCGGTCACCTCGACGCTGCCTGTTTGGCTGATACGACCGACATCGTTGCGCCCTAGATCGATGAGCATCAAGTGCTCGGCGATCTCTTTGGGGTCGGCGAGCATTTCAGCTTGCAATTCATCATCCTCGCGATCGTTGCTACCACGACGGCGGGTACCGGCTATCGGTCGCACCGTGACCGTCCCGTCTTCCAACCGCGCCAAAACCTCGGGGGAAGAACCGACGATATGAAAATCATCCAAATCTAAAAAGTACATGTACGGCGAGGGATTAAAAACCCGTAGTGCGCGGTATAGGTTAATAGGCGGGGCATCGAATGGCGCCGATAAGCGCTGCGACGGCACCACTTGCATCACGTCGCCGGACAAAATGTATTGCTTAACACGATCCACCGCGCGCAGGTATTCCGGTTTACCGAAGCTCGAAATAAACTCATCGCTGGCGCGCCCCTGTAAATTTAAGTCGGGCAATCGCGGCGGCGCATCGAGCAACTGCTCTTGCAGGCTATCGAGCCTCGACTGCGCCCGATCCAACGAGTCGGGAAGCGCGGTATCGGCGTGCACTACGAAGATGATCTTAGCGGCCAAATTGTCAAAAATCACCACTTCATCCGATGCCATCAACAAGATATCTGGGGTGCCCAAGACATCCACCGGCGCACTATCGCGTAGTCTAGGCTCGACAAAACGTACCGTATCGTACCCAAAGTAGCCCACCAAACCACCGCTAAAACGCGGCAAATCGGGTAATTTAGGCATTTTGAATGACTGCCGAAAAAGTTCTATCTCGGCCAGTGGATCATCGGTTTCGCAACACCGTATCAGCTCGCCATCGCGGCGGATTTCTAAGCGGGATCCAAACACCTTTAACACCGTCGCCGACGGCAATCCGATCAGTGAGTAACGGCCCCATTTTTCGCCGCCCTGTACGGATTCAAACAGATACGAATTGGGTCCTCGGGCAAGTTTAAGATAGATACTCAGAGGGGTTTCAAGGTCGGCGAGAAGCTCTCGCGTAACCGGAACACGGTTGTATTCCTGCTCGGCGAGCTGGGCAAATTGTTCGGCATTCATGGAGGCATTCCTTGTTCAGTTAAATCGTCTAGCAGGCGCGATGTCTATCGATAGCGAACTCGTTTCGCCAACACCCTGCGCGACGCTTTGCGCGCAACTGAAAAGAAAATGAATATGCCAACTGAAAACTCCTGTAATCAGAGAATAAGTGTAAACGATTATCGCCCGTGGGCAAGCGTTTTAAACCGCCAACGCGGTTACTTTTGACAACTCAGCACGCATCTGGGCAATCACCACGGCGTAATCTGGCTGGCTAAAAATAGCCGATCCAGCGACAAACATATCGGCGCCGGCACGCGCCACTTCGGCAATATTAGCCACCCCCACACCGCCATCCACTTCGAGGCGTATGTCGCGGCCACTGCTGTCGATCATGGCCTTGGCGGCGCATAATTTGTCCAGCGTTTGAGGGATAAACGCTTGGCCTCCAAACCCCGGATTCACCGACATTAACAACAAAATATCGAGGCGATCGACAACCCAGCGCACGGCGTCTAGACCGGTTCCAGGGTTGAGTACCAACCCGGCCTTACAACCCAAGTCATCAATCAACTGCAACGAGCGATCGACGTGCGCCGACGCCTCGGGGTGAAAGGTAATGTAACTGGCGCCGGCATCGGCGAACATGCGGATCAGGTCGTCCACCGGTTGCACCATCAAATGCACATCGATGGGCGCGGTGACACCATGCTTGCGAAGGGCCTCGCAGACCAGCGGGCCAATGGTCAAATTCGGCACGTAATGGTTATCCATAACATCAAAATGCACTACATCAGCGCCCGCCTCTAGCACCGCATCGACCTCGGCACCAAGACGCGCGAAATCAGCCGCCAAAATAGATGGAGCAATTGTGTAATCAGTCATTTAACCCTCGAACCTGGTTAGTTATACAAGCAATTGGAAACTTGGTTTCGGTTGCAACGCCTGCCTATTGTTTTGCGCGACCGGCGATCACCCACGAAAAGACGACAATTTACCACAGGCAAACAAAAAGATCCGCTCTCCTGGAGGCAGCGATCTAGCGACCCTCGTCACTAACAAACAACACCCCACCCATCATCCAGTGAGTATCGGTTGTCGCGACCGGTGGCGTTTGACCACCAGCTGTTGGGTGAGGTTCTAACCGGCGTTGAACAGCTCTATCGACAAAACACCGAGCGACCCAGCGACAGGCCAGCGTCAGCCATGTCCGAAGTCCTTGAACTGCTCACGCAGATCTTTTTTGCTGATTTTGCCGGTCGCGGTATGCGGTATTTGATCGACAAAAACGCAGGCATCAGGCACCCACCACTTGGCAATTTTGTCCTCTAGAAAGGCCAGTATGGTTGCCGAGTCAGGCGTCGCATGATCCTCTGGAATAACGATTAACAGCGGACGTTCGGTCCATTTTTCATCGGCTATACCAATTACCGCGGCCTCGCGCACATCGGGATGCGCCATCGCCGCGTTCTCGACATCGATGGAACTGATCCACTCACCGCCCGACTTGATAACATCCTTGACCCGATCGGTAATGGTCAATGTGCCGCGCCGATCAATGGTTGCCATATCGCCGGTATCGAACCAGCCATCTGCGTCTAGCGCGGTGCTCTGATCGCCGCGGAAGTAGCTGCTGCAAACCCAGGGCCCGCGCACTTTTAACAGCCCCGAACTCCGGCCATCGCGGGGTAGACTGCGATCGTCGTGATCGACGATTTTCATTTCAACGCCGAATACCGAACGGCCCGCTTTAACCCGCATCTGGTCGACGTGTTGCCGCGTCGACTGGCGCATTTCGGCGGTCTGGCGATTGTAGCTTCCCAGCGGACTCATCTCGGTCATACCCCAGCCAACATCGGCCCAAACACCGTGCTTTTCCAGCGCATGCATCAGCGACAAGGGGCAGGCAGACCCTCCAACCACCACCGTATTCAGCGAGTCCACAGACTCACCTGACTGCTC
>CAJIZO010000132.1 GCA_905181995.1 Flavobacteriaceae bacterium TMED48 | reverse complement strand
AGGCGTAGTTGTTTTGGTGTTTTATACGCGCCGGCCAGTATCTTGCGGAAATACTTTGGTCGCGATTAGCGGTCGCGGTGAAGCGTATCTGTGGACTTGTGCAAGGTATTCATCGTCGCTATTGGTTTTATTTAGCTGTTATACTTTAGCACTGGTGAGGTGTTTTTAGTTAGCGATGCCACCCGCCCATTCAGGCGTTATTGTGCTCCACGATAGGTACCTTTTTTTGGCTAGACAAGACCCGCGAGGCTTCGCTTGAACCGCAATATCCGCCAGGCAGTGGTAATGGCGTTGGTGGTCGCGCTGTGGTTCTCCAGCGCCCTATGGTGGCCCGACGATCCAGCCCCAGCGGTCGACGCGTCGCCGCAGGCAGGGTTGACGCAAATTCAGGCGCGCTGGTATCAACGTCAACCGCATTACCCAGTCTATACAGTGTCGGCAACTACACAGCCCAATCGACGCGTTGATATCAAGGCGCAAGCAGCCGGAATGATTTCAAAGGTAGCGGTGTTGCGGGGTGCTACCGTGGCAGCCGGTGACTTGATCTGCATGCTAGACGATCAGGGTAGACGCGCGGCTCTGCGCGCTGCTCAGGCGGCGGTTGAGCGCGCCGACTTAGAGCATCGAGGTGTCGTCAGTTTAAAAAGGGGGGGCTTCCAATCGGACTTGGCAATTGCCAGAGCGCTGGCTGAACTACAGGCTGCGCGCTCGGTGCTGGCGGTCGCACGGAACACCGTTGATCATCTGCGTATGGTGGCGCCGTTTGCCGGAATTGTCGAAGAGCGTGCCCTCGAGCTGGGCGACTATGTGCGACCCGGCCAGCTCTGCGCAACCTTGGTCGAACTCGACCCGCTGCGCGTTGTGACGCAGGTGGCAGCGGCCAATATCAATCAGTTAAGGATTGGCCAGAGCGCTCAGTTTGGGCTTTCCAGTGGCGACAAATATCCGGCGATTATCACTTACCTAGCGCATACAGCGGATACCACCACGCGAACTTACCGAGTCGAAGCTCAGGTCGCTAACCCGACCCAAGCGTTGCGTGCGGGTTTGGCCGGCGAGTTGGAGGTGGCCTTGCCGAGCGTTGCCGCACAGTTAATCCCGGCGGCGGTGTTGCAGCTCGATGACGCCGGTCGGAGCATGGTCAAAGTTCTTGCCGAGGACGACCGGGTGGTCAATATCAATGTGCAGATCATTTCCGGCAATGCATCTGGGGTTTGGGTGCAGGGTTTGCCACCGCGGGTCGCGTTGATTACCGTAGGTCAAAATTATGTGATTGCCGGCGAGCGCGTAGATGCGGTATTTAGCGATCCACTGGAGCGCTGACAGGCCGTGCTAATGCGACTATGAATTTAATTAATCGCCTGATCAATACGCCCCGCGTAACGCTGTCGATTATGCTGCTAGTATTGTTCGCAGGGGTTATGGCGCGCAGTAGTTTACCGGTAGAAACCGAACCCAATATACAGGTGCCGGTGGCGATGATTGCCGTGCGCCACGACGGCATCTCTCCCGAGGACGGCGTGCGCCTGTTGATCAGGCCAATCGAAAAAGAGTTAAAAACGTTGTCTGGCCTGGACAGCGTCAACGCCACTGCGCGCGAGGGCGCGGTGTATTTGTTGGTTGAATTTGATATAGAGCGCGATGTAAAGCAGGCGATCTCTGAACTTCGTGAGGCGGTGGATCGCGCCAGTGCCGATTTTCCAAAAGATACCAAACCGCCGTTGGTCAAAGAGATGAGCGCCAGCCCAGAACCAGAAGTAGTCGTGGTTCTTTCGGGTAACGATATTGCGGGACGTGAATTACAGCGCACCGCGGTGCGCCTGCAACAGGTGATCGATCGGCTTCCCGAAGTGCTCGAAGCGACCATTCAAGGCCGTCGTGACGAGATCGTTGAGGTGGTGTTAGAGCCATTTAAGTTGCAGCAATACGGCATTCTTATGTCCGAGCTATCGGCGGTGATGGCGGCCAACAACTTATTGATTCCGGCGGGTGATATGGATTCTGGCGCGGGCCTATTCAGTATCGTGGTACCCGCGTTGTTTGAAACCGTCGCAGACATTCGCTCGCTGCCAATTCGCAGCACCGTCGAGGGTGTTGTGACGCTGGGTGATATCGCCTCGGTGCGTCGCACGTACAGGGATGCACGTGGCTTTAGTCAACTAAATGGACAGCGCGGAATTGCCATCAATGTGAATAAGCGGGCCGGCGCCAATTCGATCAAGACCGTCGATGCGGTTCGCAGTGCGGTTGCGATGGAACAGCTGTATTTTTCTCGCCAGGTGCAAATTGACTATATTTTTGACAAGTCTGATCACGCCTCGACCATGGTCGATGAACTCTCTGGTAATATCCTCACCGCCATGAGCCTAGTGCTGATCATTGTGGTCGCGACCCTCGGCTTAAAGTCTGGTTTGCTGGTTAGCTTGGCGATTCCATTTAGTCTATTGGGCTCAATTGTGATCATCGCGATGCTCGGCTTTAGCTATAACTTTATGGTGATGTTCGGCTTGCTACTGTCACTCGGTATGCTGATCGATGGCGCCATTGTGGTGATCGAGTTTGCCAACACCCAGATTGCCGCAGGACTTTCGGCGCGCCAGGCATACGCAGCGGCGGTACGTCGCATGGCGGTGCCGGTGACCGCGTCTACTGGCACCACATTGGCGGCGTTTTTACCGCTGTTATTTTGGCCGGGCGTGGTCGGTGAATTTATGTCTTACCTGCCGATTACGGTGTTTGCGGTCCTCGCTTGGTCGCTCGCTTATGCGCTGATATTTGCGCCCACTCTGGGGGTTTTACTGGCGCATCGGGCGAATACAAAGCCGAGTGAATTGGAGGACAATGAATCCGAAGAGGTTTCACAGACGCTGTTCCAGCCGCTATTAAATATCTATCTAAAAGTACTACAAGCGGTGATTGGACGACCGCTACTGAGCATTTTTTCGACCCTATTGATCCTGGTGACGATCTTCTTTGGCTATACCAAGTTCGGCGCCGGAATGGTGTTTTTTGCCGAGGTCGAAAACCAATTTGGCACCATCACGGTGCGCGCACAGGGCAACCTATCGGTTGAGCAAAAACGGACACTCACCGCTCAGGTCGAGGCGCGAGTGCAGGGTATCGAGGAAGTCCTGCAGCTCTACTCTTCCAGTCAAGATAACCATATGGTCTTCAAAAAGGATGCCAGTCGCGATCAAATCAGCAGTTTTTTGGTTGAATTGACGCCCTCGAGCGAGCGCGCAGCGAGCAGTGTCGAGGTGTTTTCAGAAATTCGTCGGGTGACCGCAGACATGCCCGGTATTTTAGTCACTGGCAAGGCCTTGGACAGTGGGCCGCCCGTGGGCAAAGATATACAGATTCAGATATCTTCGAGTAACCGCGAGGCAATGTATGCGACCACGGCTAAGCTCAGACGCTGGATTGGCGCCAATATCGAGGGCGTACGAGATCTAGAAGACACCATGCCGATTGCCGGTGTGCAGTGGAAAATTCAAGTTGATCGCGCGCAAGCGGCCATGCAGGGTGTCGATGTGGCGACCGTCGGTCAAGCGATTCAGTTGCTCACCGACGGCTTGATCATCGGTAAATTTAGGCCCGACGACGTCGAAGAAGAGGTCGAAATTCGCTTGCGCTATCCGCGTGCCGATCGTCAACTGGCGTCGTTTGATGAACTCTGGGTGAATAGCGACCGCGGGCCAGTGCCTATAGGCGGCTTTACCGAGCGCGTAGCGGCCCCGCGAGTGGATGTTATCCAGCGGCTGGATATGCGCGAGTCGGTGATGATCATGGGCTATACAGAGGATGGTTATCTGGTAGATGATCAAACTCGTCAGATAGAAGCTTGGTTGGACACCCAGCAGCTACACCCCGATATCGAGGTACGGTTGCGCGGCGCCAACGAGGAGCAGGCAGATTCGGCCGCTTTTTTAAGCACCGCATTTAGTATGGCAATGGCGGTCATGTTGATTATGATGTTGACCCAGTTCAACAGCTTTTATCAGGCGTTTTTGATTCTCTTTTCGGTGGTTATGTCGATAGCTGGGGTGCTACTCGGCCTGTTGATTAGCCAAGGGGTTTTCAGCACAGTGCTGACCGGCGTGGGGATCGTTGCGCTGGCGGGTATCGTTGTGAACAACAATATCGTGCTGATCGATACGTACAATTATTTACGCAATAGCGAGCCCAATATGAGCGCCGAGCAGGCTGTCTATAACGCGGCTAAATCACGCTTTCGACCGGTTATGCTAACCACCATCACCACCATTATCGGCCTATTGCCATTGGCCAATGGCCTCAGCGTCGATATTGTCAACCGCAGCTGGGAAAGCGGCGGCATGATCGTCTCATGGTGGCAGCCGCTGGCCAGCGCGATTGTCAACGGCTTGGCGTTATCGACGCTGATGACGCTGTTGCTGACCCCAGCTATGCTGTTGTTACCGACAACGCTGCAGCGGCGATTTTCGCGGCCATCGTCGATAGAGGGTTAGCGGTTACTATGCGCTACCGGACGCCAGTCCTCCTCGGTCACGGGTTTTATCATCTGTGCAACATTTGCGTGGCGCTGTTCAGTAGTTACAGTTGGGCGCTGGCGAATGGTTTGCACGACGCAATGCAGCACCACTACCTGGGGCTTTTGTCGGTCGCGCTGACGCCGTTGGTCAACGCGTTAGTCCCCTTTGATTCGGCCATACCCAGCGCCACGGGTATGCGTCTGCCGCGCGTCTCTACCGTGGTGATGCTTGGCAGTGTATGGGTGTTGCTGGGGGTGCCGGTGGTGGGCATGGTGCTGTGGTTATGGCTGCTGTGCGTGGGCGGTTTTTTTATCACCACGTACTCGTTGAGCGACGGTTAATTTCGCCGGCAGGTATTCTTTGGTAACCTTTCGGCGAGGCAGACTCGCCAGGGTCTTTAATGGCTTTTGACGGGTGTGCGATGCGCAAAATCATACACTGTGATTGCGACTGTTTTTATGCTGCCGTAGAGGTTCGCGATGACCCATCGCTGGCTTCTCTACCGATAGCCGTGGGCGGCAACAGGGAGCGTCGCGGGGTTGTTGCGACTTGCAACTATCGGGCGCGGGAATTTGGGGTTAGGTCGGCAATGCCGACCGGTCAGGCGCTTAAATTGTGTCCCGATTTGGTGGTTCTGCCGACGGCTATGGCCAAGTATCGGGAGGCGGCACTGGCGATCCGAAGTATCTTTCTGCGCTACACGGACCGGGTTGAGCCGCTCTCGCTGGACGAGGCCTTTCTCGATGTCAGCGATTATGAATTACATCGCGGCAGCGCAACATTGCTGGCCAGTGAAATTCGCCAGGTGATCGAGGCCGAGGTCGGGGTCACCGCATCGGCCGGCATCGCACCGAATAAATTTTTGGCTAAGATCGCCAGCGACATCAATAAACCCAACGGTCAGTTCGTGATCACTCCCGATCGGGTTGATGAATTCATCAAAACCCTGCCAGTGACGCGTATCTTTGGCGTCGGCGAGGTCACAAAAAAGAAATTGCAGCGCATCGGTATAGAGACTTGCGCCGATCTGCAACGTTTGGAATTAGCCGAGTTGGCGAGAGACTTCGGTAGTTTTGGCGCCCGACTACACTCGCTGTGTCGCGGTATTGATGAGCGTGAGGTGAATGCCAACAGCCGCCGAAAATCTCTCAGCGTGGAGCGTACCTTTAGCTCAGATTTAGCCGATTGTGCCGCTTGTATGCGGCGTATACCGGAATTGCTGAGTGAATTGCACGTGCGATTACAGCGAATTGACGCTGATTATTGGGTCACCAAGCAATTTATCAAAATAAAATTTAACGACTTTTCTAGCACCACGCTGGAGCGTTCGTTGGGTCGTGAACTATCTCTTCAGAGTTACCAAGAACTGCTCTTGGAGGCATGGCAGCGGGGCGCTAGACCTGTGCGATTGATCGGCTTAGGGGTGCGCTTCATCGATAACCGCGATGGCCAAACCGGCGCGCAGATGGCGCTTTTTCCACCCTAGTGTAATTGTTTAGCGTGCCCAATCGGCGGTTGTTTTGCTTGTCGGGATAAGTTTGTTAAACTGAAAGTTGCTGTTTATTTTGCCGAGGGGCGCTCGATGCCTAGTAAGAACTCCATTCGCAGAGATATCGTTCGCAAAACTGAGGAGTTTCTCTCCCGCGGTGGTGAGATAAAGCAGCACGTGGCGGGAGAGTCGGCCGAACCGGCCGATCAACCGCGTTCGCGGGCGGTGTTCGTCAGTGGACAACCACCGCAGATGAGAACCTATCTGAACGACGTGGTGTCGGCCATCGATAGTCGAAAAAAACAGGCAAAGGCACCGACTGCCGTCAAACCGCGCAACCGGCCGCGAAAGAAAATCATCTATGACGATTTTGGCGAACCCTTGCGAGAAATTTGGGTCGAGGATTAACCGCGAATGGCCGACCACTCTAACTATCCGGTGCGGTTATTCTCCTATGGCACTTTGCAATTACCGTCGGTACAGTTGGCAACGTTTGGCCGCCGCCTCGATGGCGTGTGCGACGCGCTCTGCGGGTATCGCGTGGACACCATCGAGATTGTCGATGCCGAGGTGGTTCGCACCAGTGGTAGCGATTGTCACGCCATTTTGGTGGCGACCAGCAATCCCAGCGATCTGGTTGAGGGAATGGTTTTTTCGATCAGCGAAGCTGAACTGCTGAACGCTGACGATTACGAGGTCGACGATTATCAGCGCGTTTTAGCGCGTTGTACATCCGCGCGGCAAGCCTGGGTATACGTCGCCGCTAGCGACCCAAAAGTCAGCTAACTTGCTCGCCGCGAGCCTGCTTGTCGGCATGATAGCTGGAGCGCACCAGTGGGCCACAGGCGGCCTGCTGAAAACCGATAGATAAGGCGTACTCGGTGTATTCGGCAAACTCATCCGGGTGGACAAAGCGATCGACCGGCAAGTGGTTGACTGAGGGCTGCAAATATTGGCCAACCGTTAGCATGGCAACATCATGTTGGCGCAGATCATCAAAGGTTCGGAACATCTCGTCTTTGCTCTCGCCGAGGCCGACCATTAAACCAGATTTTGTGGGTACGCCAGGGTTTTGCCGCGCATACTCAGCCAGCAGTTTTAGCGACCACTGATAGTTGGCTCCCGGTCGGGCTTCGCGATAAAGACGCGGTACGGTCTCCATATTATGATTAAACACGTCGGGTGGCGTGTGGCTGAGAATGTCCAGTGCCGGTGCCATACGACCGCGAAAGTCCGGCACCAACACCTCGACTTTTAAACTCGGAGACAGGGCTCTCGCGGCGCTGATGCAGTCGGCAAAGTGCTGCGCGCCACCATCGCGTAAATCGTCGCGATCGACCGAGGTTATGACCACGTACTTCAGTTTCATCTCGGCTATCGCCCGCGCCAGATTGCCCGGTTCCTCGATATCCAGTGGATTCGGTTTACCGTGACCGACGTCGCAAAAGGGGCAACGCCGAGTGCAAATTTCGCCCATGATCATAAAGGTCGCGGTGCCGTGGCTGAAGCATTCATTCAAATTTGGGCAGGCGGCCTCCTCGCAGACGGTCGCCATTTTGTGTTTGCGCAGCACGTCTTTGACGGTTTTGACCTTGGGGGATGCCGATAAACGCACGCGCATCCATGCCGGCTTGCGTTGTATTTCGGTGGTCGGAATGACTTTGACCGGAATGCGCTCGACCTTGTCGGCGCTGCGCAGTTTTTCGCCCTGCTGCAGTCGTCGAGTGCGCTTGGGCGGTATCGATGGCTCTAGCTCCAAGGTGGCTATAACATCGCTTGACGCGCGCGCAACTGTCTCGGTCGAGGATTGACTTGTTTGGGCTTCGATGCCCTGAATAGGCGTCGGCGCTGGTCGTTGTTCGAGGTCCATAAAAATTCCGTTGGTGTCCTTACGCAGCCACAAATTGTTGTACTAGGCGTCCGAGCGCTCAGTATAACCGAGCCCCGCGCAAAGGTGTTCAAGTAATACTTCGACGACTTGCGTTTGGTTGAATTCGAACTCGACCAAGTCGCGTAGTTGAGTCATGGCAACGTCCAATCCGCAGGGGTTGATGCGCAGCCAAACGGACAGATCCATGTCGATATTGAGGCTCAGTCCATGGTAACAGCAACCTCGACGAACCCTTAGTCCGAGCGAAGCGATCTTGGCACCGTCAACGTAAACGCCGGGTGCGCCGATCTGGGTTTGCGCCGCCACCTGCCAGTGATCGAGCGTGCGTATAAGGGCATTTTCCATCTGTTCGACCAGTGCGCGAACGCCAATTTTACGGCGTTTTAGGTCGATCAATAGGTAGGCAGTGATCTGCCCCGGAGCATGGTAAGTCACATTGCCGCCGCGGTCACTACTGACCACGGGAATGCCACCTGGGGCCAGCACATGGTTAGGATTTGCCGCGCGGCCCTGGGTAAATACAGGGTGGTGTTCGAGTATCCAGATTTCATCTGGGGTCGCGGCGGTGCGACTCGCGGTGAACCGCTGCATCGAGCTAACGGTTTCGGCGTAGGGGCAAAGACCGAGATGGCGGACTATCAGATCGCGCTGAATGGGCGCCACTAGAGCACCATTCGCACGCGTGAGCAGGTTTTTAAGTCGTTGAAAATCGCCTCGATTTGGGCCTGACCAGTGGCGTTGATCATCACTGTGATGGATCGCCAACGACCGCGACTACTGTCGCGTGTCGATATTTTTTGTCGATCAAAATCAGTGCAGTGGCGCAGGATGACGTCCATCACTTGGGCTTGCAACTCGTCGTGTCCCTCGCCCATGACTTTGATGGGATAAGCGCAGGGAAATTCAATTTTTGGCGGATCTGGGTTCATAGGCTATCTCCGTCGCTGGACTTTTCGCAGCCGCAATAGCCGGCGATTAGGTGCGCAATCTTCAGGACATTAACCCGGTGAAAAAGAGGATAACCCAGTCGTATAAGCGCGATAATACGCCAGCCGTCGGGATATCTTTTTCCGCTACTAGTGGGACATCGACGAGAATTTTGTCGGCCAATGAAACTTGCAGGCGCCCCAGTTCTTGGCCGGCGCTAATCGGCGCCTCCAATTGTTCGTCGACGATAATTTTGGCCGCCAAGAGTTTTTCAGAGCGACGCGGGAACGTCAGGACTATATCTTCGGCAACCGTGAGATCTAAGAAATCCTCTTGACCATACCAAAGCTTGGCATTTTCTTTGAGGATATCGCCGGCGGAATAAACCTTTTTGGTATCGAAGTGGCGAAAGCCATAGGAGAGCAGTTTTTGCGACTGCCGCGCTCTAGCCTCAACGCTTTTAGCACCCATTAGCACCGAAATCAGTCGCATATCACGACGTTTTGCCGAGGCAACTAGGCAGTACCCAGCAGCTTTTGTATAGCCAGTTTTTAAACCATCGACACTGCTGTCGCGCCACAGTAGTCGATTTCTGTTGGGTTGATTGATGTTGTTGTGCTGAAAGTACTTCTCTGAGTAAATATCGTAATAGGTCGAACTACCGTGAATAATCGCCTTTGCCAACAACGCGAGGTCGCGCGCCGTAGATACCATGCCCTCGGCGGGCAGTCCCGTGGCGTTGTAAAATTGGCTATTTGACATGCCGATTGCGTCGGCATGTTGATTCATTAGATCGCTAAAGGCGTCTTCGCTGCCACTCAGGTGCTCGGCCAGCGCGATCGCCGCATCGTTGCCCGACTGTATGATCACACCGCGCATTAGATCAATGATGGGCACTTGGCTTCGCGGTATTAAAAAGGTCGTTGAGCCGTCGGTTTTAGCGCCACCCTTTTGCCACGCATTGTCGCTGATGGTAACGTTGTCGAACTCCCCGAGACTGCCTTGTTCAATCTGCTGCGTGACAATGTAGGTGGTCATCATCTTGGCTAGGCTGGCCGGCGGCAACGGCAGATCGGCATTGTTTTCAGCCAGCACAGTGCCAGTTTCTGCGTCGATTAAGATCCACGATTTTGCCGCCAGTTCTGGGGGTTTGGGAAGTGCTTCCAGACCGATCGCCGCGGGCGTTTGAAACAGGGGTAGTGCGCAAGCAAGCGCGATAAATAGCCAATTTTTTGCCATACGGTTCTCAGTTAGTCGGGCGAGTAATAAACAATCCGCCATCTTATCACTCCCGATTTTATTGGCATACCCCAAGCCGCCATGGACGCTTGGCTGCGAGCGGTTTTTTTGGCTACCGGTCAAGGCCAGAGTATGAAAGGTGCGATATTCTGTTGATGGCGAATTTTTTTCTGTAGCATCTTTAGTCGTGTGCTATTTTTTATCGGACCAATTTTCACTTTAAATAGCTCGCGGTGCTGGACGATCTCGATTGGCAGAGAGGTCATTGCGCTGATGGCCTGGCGCAACCGATCCGCTGAAGGGCGTTGGGCAAAGGCACCAATTTGCAGAAATACACCCCCGCTTGGCAAGTGGTCTATGGACCTTTCTTCAGCGGCTCGCACCTCGGGTATTGCCAGTCGATCGGCGACGATGGGTGATACATTGGGCATTGGCACCTCTGCTCGGGGGCTCGTCGGGGTGATGACCTCGATCTCGACCTCGGCGGTGCCGTGATCCGCAAAGCCGAGCTTGAGTGCTGCGACATAAGACAGGTCAATAATACGCGAGACATGAAACGGGCCGCGGTCGTTGATGCGCACAACGATGACACGCTGATTCGACAGGTTGGTGATACGTGCGTAGGCCGGTATTGGCAGGGTGCGGTGCGCGGCGGTCATGCTGTACATATCATAGACCTCGCCATTGGCGGTTCTGCGACCGTGGAATTTGCTGCCGTACCAAGAGGCTGTGCCAACCCGCTTGTAGCCTTCGGCGGTTGGCAGGAGGTGGTAGGTCTCGCCCAGCACGGTGTAGGGATTGCTATTGCCGGCGCGGGTGACGGGCTCTATCTTGGGTACCGCATTGGTGATCAGGCGGGTGTCGACGGGTTCGCCGGCGCCGTCCTTGACGTCTATCTCATCGTTCACTCGGGGTGCTTGAGTACAACCGTGGATCAGCAGTGCGCCGATCAGCAGCGGGTATCCTCTAGCAAGGATTTTCTGGGCCACAGTACTGGCTCCGTATCAGTTCGCTTAATTGATAGACCGCCATGGCATATTTTACCCTCGGATTGTAGCGGCTTATAACATAAAAATTGTTCAACCCCAGCCAGTATTCGTCGCCGTTGCCGCCGTCCAGTAGCAGCGGCAATGCACGGCGACTACCGTCGGCAGGTTCGAGCGGTATCAGACCTCGGCGGCGCAATTCGTCCAGCGTGAGCGCAGGACGGCCGAGCTTATTGACGGTGAAGTGCGTGTTGACCGTCAAGCGTTGACCAACGAATATCTGATTGGCGTTTTGCAGCTTGTTTTGGCGTTGTAGCTCGGCCATTGTGACGCCGTACTTGCTGGCGATGGCGAACAAGGTATCGCCGGTGGCTACTTGGTGAGATGTCTGGGGACTGCCGTTGTCGCTGGTATCCAGCGGTGTCTCCTCGACTGCACGCAGGGCAACGGCCTGGCCCGGTTGCCAACCGTGCTCGGCAAAGTAGTTGGCGACGCTGCCGATGGCATCGATTGGATTGTTCCAAATGTCGGCAAATTTATCGCCGTCAAAGTCGACCGCATAATTACGGTAACTGCTTGGCATAAACTGTCCCCAACCCATGGCGCCGGCGTAGGATCCTTTGAGGGTGAGAGGATTCTGTTGCTGGTCGCGCGCGAGCAAGAGCAAGTTCTCGAGTTCTGCGGTGAAGAACAGCCGACGAGATTCGCGCTGTTCGATCTCGGTGTAGTAGTCAAAGGCAAGGGTGCTGAGCGCATCGATCACGCGGTAGGAGCCAACATTGCGACCGTAATTAGTTTCCACCCCGATAATGCTGACTATGATCGCCGGGTCGACGCCAAATTTGCGTTCTGCGCGTTCCAAATTGGCCCGATTGGCGCTCCAAAACTCGACGCCGCGGGCGATGCGCAGGTCGGAGATAAAGTGTTTTTTGTATTGGTGCCAAGGTTTAACTTTTTCAGCTGGGCGCTGCATGGCTGCAATGATTGAATCGACGCGTACCGCGTCTTGCAACCAACGCTCGACATCTGCGCTTTCGAACTGATGCCGTTCGACCATAGTTTGTGAAAACTTCACCGCATCGGGGTGTTTAGAGTAGTCTGCCCAGGCGGCGCAACTGGTGGCACAGGCAACCAGCAATAGATTGCGAATTGTTTTTTTCAATGTTAACTCCTAACGTTTTTTTGAGTCACCAGCAACTGACATAAGAATACCAAATCCGACGAATAAGGTCATGAGCGCAGTGCCGCCGTAACTAATTAACGGCAGGGGCGCGCCGACCACTGGCAGTATGCCTGAGACCATACTGAGATTGACGAAAATAAAGATAAACAGCGTAAAGGCGATACTGCCAGCGATCAGGCGTCCAAACATCGATGTCGCATTCAGGCCGATAAAAAGGCAGCGCCCAATCAACAGTAAGTACAATCCACACAGGGCAAGCACCCCAACCAGGCCAAATTCTTCTGCGAGCACAGCGATAATAAAATCGGTGTGACTCTCAGGCAAAAAGTTCAATTGCGACTGCGTACCCTTGGTCCAACCCTTGCCTGACCAACCACCAGATCCTATAGCGGTGGTCGATTGAATAATATTCCAACCGGCTCCCAGTTTATCCTGTTGCGGATTTAGCAGCGTTAACACGCGCTGCTTTTGGTAGTCGCGCATAACAAAAAACCATAGGCTCGGCAGTGCCGCCAAGGCGAGTACAAAGGCGCTGATTAGGTAGCTACGTTTTAACCCAGCCAAAAACAGTACAAAAAAACCGGATGCGCAAATCAATATGGCGGTGCCGAGATCGGGTTGTTGAATGACCAGAAAAACCGGTAAAAAAATCAGTAGTACCGCCAGTACAACGTGTTTGAAGGTCGGTGGGATGGCATTCTTTGCGATGTATGACGCGATCATTAGCGGCACGCAAATTTTCATAAATTCGGATGGCTGTAAGCGCGTAAAGCCAAGATTTAGCCAGCGCTGGGCGCCATTGATTTCGACCCCAACGAACAACACGGCGGCGAGCGAAGCGATACCGGCAATGTAGAGTAAAAACGCCCAGCGTTCCCATACCCGCGGCGGAAATTGCGCGACGAGCCCCATGACCACGAAGCCCGCTAAAATAAATACCAATTGGCGCTTTACATACAGCGTACTCTGCCCACCGGCGCTGTAGATTACCAACAGGCTGATTGCGCAGAGGGTGATCAGAATACCGGTTAGCATATAGTCTAGATTCAGCGCCTGACGAATCTTCATGCTACCGCCGGGGGTCTGCAATTGCCGGACAAAATCATTTTTATGCATAGTCGGCTACCGCTGTCCCAACTGCTGGTCGGGTTGGTTTTTCATAAATTCATCGATCACTAATCGCGCCACCGGTGCTGCTGTCGAGCTGCCGTGTTCGCCATTTTCGACGATCAGACCAATTGCGATCTGCGGATCTTCGACCGGCGCAAAGGCGATAAACAGCGCGTGATCCCATTGCCTTTGATTTATTTTGTCACGATCATATTCGTCATCGGCGCTGATACTGATTACCTGTGCGGTACCGGTCTTGCCAGCCATATTATAGCCGATATCCTTGCGGATGCGGTTGGCTGTGCCGCGCGGCGAGTGCACTACGTCGCGCATCGCACGGTGCATATAGTCCCAGTGTTCGGAGTCGATGTCGATCACGGCGGACTGCTCTGTGGGCGGCTTTTCCACGCCGTTGCGCGCCTTGACCAGGCGCGGTTCTAAAACCTTTCCGCGAGATGCCAGTCGAGCCGACATCACCGCCAATTGGAGCGGCGTGGCGAGCATAAAACCTTGACCGATACTGGCATTGATAGTGTCGCCATTAAACCATGGCTGGCCACGCGCCTGCCTTTTCCATTCTTTCGACGGCATGATACCGGACTGCTCTCCGGGGATATCCAGTCCGGTGATGCGGCCGAGTCCAAACTGTTGGCTATAATCTGCCAGTACGTCGATCCCGGTGTCGACGCTCATGGTATAAAAATACACATCGCAGGATTCTATAATCGCCTCGGCGAGGTCGACGTTCTTACCGTGTCCGCCACGTTTCGAGTTGTGGTCGCGCCATGGACGTTCAACACCGTCCATGTAAAAGTAGCCGGGATCATCAATCGTGTGCTCGGCGCTGATATCCTCGTTTTGTAGACCAATCAGACCAAATATGGGTTTGATGGTTGAGCCCGGTGGGTACTGGCCCCGAATGGCTCGGTTGAACAGTGGCCGATCCTCCGATTGCACCAACGCCGAGTAGTTCACCTGGCTGATACCAGAGACAAACAGATTGGGGTCGTAACTGGGCGTGCTGACCATCGCCAGAATACCGCCAGACTTCACCTCGATCGCCACCAGAGCGGCGCGATGATCTTTGAGCGCGGCGTGAGCGGTGGCTTGCAGGCGTCGATCGAGATGCAGCGTTAGACTGTCTCCAGCGAGTGGGTCGACTTTGCTGAGTACCCGCATGACGCGACCGCGGGCGTTGGTTTCTACGTGTTCATTGCCGACCTGCCCGAGTAAACTGTCTTCGTAATGTTTTTCGATGCCTATCTTGCCGATCGAATCGGTACCGCTGTATCTGATCGTATCGATCGTTTGGCTTTCCTCTTCGTTGATGCGCCCGACGTAGCCAATCACGTGAGCAAACAGTTCGCCGCTGGGGTAGTGGCGAGTCAGCCGGGCGGACACTTCGGCGCCGGCGAGGCGAAAACTATTGACCGCCAAGATACTTCGTTCGCGCTCGCTGAGATTGTATTTAAGAGCCGTATTTTCGTAGGGTTTGCGGCGTTTAAGTCGTTTTTTGAACTGCGTAATATCATTGTCGGATATGTCGATTAAGCCATTCAGGTCAACCAGTAATTGCTCCATATCCTGACTGCGTTCGCGCACAATCGTAAGGTTGTACGTCGGCCTGTTGTCGGCCAGTAAATTGCCATTTCGATCGTATATCAACCCTCTAGAAGGGCTAGCTGGACGCATGTGCACGCGGTTGTTGTCTGCCTGGGTAACAAAATCTTGGTGCCGCGTGATCTGCAAGTCAAAATAGCGCGCGACAATAACGATACTCATAACAATTGCCACGATACAGGCAATGATCACTCGGGTAACAAAAATTTGATGTTGTCGAGTGAGGTCGATGAAGGTTGAGTCGTCGTTCATGGTGAATTACTCAGTCACTCAGTATCGGTGGTAGGGATGGCGAGCGTTGACGCTCCAGGCCCGATAGATCTGCTCCATCAGCACAATCCGCACAAGCGGATGGGGCAAGGTCAGATCGGACAGCGACCAGCGCAGGTTTGCACGCTTTGAACATGCGCTGGACAGGCCATCTGGACCGCCTATCAAAAAGCATAGAGCATCGCCCTCGCGTTGCCAATCGAGCAGTTTCCCGGCCAGTTGCTCAGTGTTCATCGAGCGCCCCAAAACGTCAAGCGCGACGACGTAATCGCCCTTATTTATGTGCTTTAACAGTCCTAGACTTTCCTTCTCGATGGCCTTGTCTAGAGCTTGTCCGCGGCGCCGGGCCCCGAGGGGAACCTCGATCAACTGGGGGCAGAACTCGCTCGGCAAACGCCGCTGATATTCGTCGACCCCTGCCGTCACCCAATCTGGCATGCGCGTTCCAACGCCGATAATCTTGACTTTCACCTGATCCTCTGTGCGTTGTTGTCGACGCTTTCTGTCGCCGTCTCGGCGACGCTCTCGGTGGGCAGCGACCAAAGGCGTTCCAAATCGTAGAGTTGACGTGTTGCCGGCAGCATAATATGGGCCACTAAATCGCCAAAATCTACCAGGATCCACTCGCTGGTGTCATCGCCTTCGACGCCGATTGGCGTGTATCCAGCTCTCTTGGCATCCACCACTAGGTTGTTGGCGAGTGCCTTGACCTGACGGCTAGAGTTGCCGCTGGCAACGACCATGGTGTCCATGATGTCGGTCAATCCGCGCACGTCGATCAGCGCGATATCTAGCGCTTTGACGTCTTCCAGTGCATTGACGACGATCTCTGTTAAATTTTTCCGCATAGCTTTAAGTTACTCGTATAGGTGATGGCGATGAATATAGTCGATCACCGCGTCGGGGGTGAGCCTGTCGATCGATCGACGTTGTTTGAGGCGTTGGCGTATTTCGGTCGATGAAATATCTAACAAATTTACGCTGCAAAAGAACAGATGGCCGCAGGGGCGCGACTCATCGGCGGCGGGTTGCTGACTTTGGTGTTGTTCAATCCAACGCTTCAGTGGTGGTTTCGTCGGACGCTGCGCTCCCGGTCGCGCAACCGCTACGATATGGCAGTAATCGAGCAGTTGTCGCCACTGATGCCAATGTTGCAACTGTTCCAGGGCGTCCATACCTAGGCACATAAACAAGGTATGTTCGGGGCCGATCTCGGCGCGGATCCGGCGCAGGCTATCGATGCTGAAGCTGGGCTCGGATTGTTCCACTTCGCGCCGTTCAATCGCCAGCTGTGGTCGGTCGGCTATCGCCATGCCAAGCATTTCGAGGCGCTGATTGGCGTTGGCGATGGGTTGTTGTCGATGGACTGGAACGCCGCAGGGCATCAGTCGCAGACTGTCTATTCGCAGGTGTTCGGCAAGTTGCGTGGCGATTTCAATATGGCCAAAGTGCACCGGATCGAAGGTTCCACCAAACACGGCGATGGTCATGTTATTTACGCACCTGTCCGTCGCCATAGACAACCCATTTTTGGCAGGTAAGGCCTTCGAGTCCGACCGGGCCGCGGGCGTGTATTTTGTCGGTTGAAATACCGATCTCCGCACCGAGGCCGTACTCAAAACCGTCGGCAAACCGCGTTGAGGCATTCACCATTACCGAACTTGAATCCACTTCATTGACGAACCACTGGGCCCGCCGCGGGTTGTCAGTAACGATGGCGTCGGTATGCCGGGAGCCGTATTGATTGATATGGGCAATCGCGGCGCTTAGGTCATCGACTACTTTGATCGACAGGATCGGGCCCAGGTACTCCGTCGACCAATCGCTTTCGGTGGCCGCCTGCGCACCTTCGATCAAATTGCAGGTCTTGTCGCAACCGCGCAGTTGCACCTCGTGGGAGAGCATTGCGTCGCCTAATTGAGGCAGCAACTGTGGCGCTATTTTAGCGCCGACGAGCAGCGATTCCATGGCATTACAAACGCCGTAGCGATGGGTTTTTGCGTTGATGGCTAAGGCAATCGCCATGTCCATATCGGCTTCATCGTCGATGTATATATGACAGTTGCCATCCAGGTGTTTAATCACCGGCACTCGCGCCTCGGCATTGATGCGTTCGATCAGGCCCTTGCCTCCGCGCGGGATTATGACGTCGACGAACTCGGTGAGAGTGATGAGTTCGCTGACTGCGGCGCGATCTGGCGTATTGACGACTTGGATAGTTGCGCGCGGCAATCCGGCGGCTTCGAGACCGAGCTCGATGCCGGCAGCAATTGCTTGGTTGGATTGAATCGACTCGCTACCGCCGCGAAGGATGCAGGCGTTACCGGCTTTGAGACATAGGCTGGCGGCATCGATGGTGACGTTGGGTCGCGATTCATAGATGATGCCTACCACGCCGATGGGTACGCGCATCTTGCTCAACTGAATGCCGCTGGGTTGCTTGCCGATGTTGGTCATTACGCCGATTGGATCGTCCAGTTCGATGACCTGACTCAGGCCCTCGAGCATAGCATCGATCCGTTGGTCGTTGAGTTCCAAACGGTCGATCAAGGCGCTATCCAAGTCCTGTCGGCGGGCTCGATTAAGGTCCGATTGGTTGGCGGCGAGCACAGCGCGTCGTGCGCCGTCGAGGTGCTCGGCAATACTCTTTAGAGCATGGTTTTTGACTTCGCTGGGCGCCGTTGCAATGACGCCGCTAGCGGCGCGCGCGGCGCGTCCGACGCTGTGCATGTAAGCTTGTATATCCATGGCTTGGATCGCTCGCGGTGGTTCGGCAAATAAGCCTGCATTATACCTGTAGCTGCGGTAAAGTTGTCGCTTTTAACACCACAGTATCGACTGAGAGAGTCCGCTCTGAAACCAATGATCGATCTTTTAATGACCCAACCCTATTGGTTGGTTGTCAGCGGTGCTGGAGTGAGTGCCGCATCGGGCGTGCCTACGTATCGCAATCGGCGTGGGCAGTGGCAGCGCAAACCGCCGGTGACGCATCAAGAATTCATCGCCAGTGCCGACAGCCGTCGTCGATTTTGGGCGCGCAATATGATCGGCTGGCGATTTATCAGTGAGGCGCAACCGAATGCCGCTCATCGGGCATTGGTGCAACTTGAAGCGCGCGGTGCGATCAACGCCTTGATTACGCAAAATGTCGATCGCTTGCATCAGCGCGCGGGCAGCCGTGAGGTGGTCGATTTACATGGCCGCGTCGATCGAGTGTCCTGCCTCAACTGCGGCGAGAGCCAGTCGCGGGCATCGCTGCAAGCTTGGTTTGAACAGCACAACCCTAAATTTGCCAAACTCGGTGGACGGATTGCGCCAGATGGCGACGCGGATATCGATGACTTGGATTACGCCGATTTGGCGGTGCCCGATTGCCGTTACTGTGGTGGTCTGTTGAAGCCGGACGCGGTATTTTTTGGCGCGTCGATACCCGCTCAGCGAGTGGCATTGTGCGAACAGCTGCTGGAACGCGCCCCGGGGTTGTTGGTGATTGGCTCCTCGCTGCAGACCTATTCGGGCTATCGCCTGTGCCTATCTGCCGAGCGACAACACAAACCCATTGCCTTGTTGTGCGACGGCGTCACCCGTGCCGATCACATTGCCACCCAAAAAGTGTCGGCCGACTGTCTGCCCGTGCTGCAGGGTTGGCTGGAGCGACTGGCGGAGCGCGGCGACTAATCCAGATGTCTGCGAACGATTGCGGTCAATGCGTCGAGGTGGTCCGGCTGTGCATTCAGCGCCGGGATATAGTGAAAGTCGCCTCCCCCGGCCTCGGTGAAAATCTCGCGAGCCTCACCCTCGATCTCCTCGAGCGTCTCTAGACAGTCCGATGCAAAACCTGGGCACAATACGGCGACGCTTTTAACACCTTGCTCGGGCAGCACCTCGAGGGTCTTGTCGGTATAAGGTTGCAACCAGGGCTCGCGTCCAAAGCGCGATTGAAACGTGGTCATTAGACGATCTTCGGACAGGCCCATGCGCTCGCGAACCAGTCGCGTGGTCTGATGGCAATAGCAGTGGTAGGGGTCGCCCTTAGCGAGGTATTTTTGCGGCGTTCCGTGGTAGGAAAAAATCAACTTGTCGGGTTGACCGTGCTGTTTAAAGTGTTTTTCGATGCTATTGCACAGAGCGCCAATGTACTCGTCTGATTGTTGGTAGCTACCGATGAAGTGCAGTTCCGGTACCCAGCGCGAGCGCATCATGGTCTTCGCCAGCGCGTCGAAGGTCGAGCCGGTGGTCGCCGCGCAGTACTGTGGATAGAGAGGCAGAACGACGATATTGCGGACGTTTTGTGCGCTCAATTCAGCCAGCGCAGAATCGATTGATGGGTTGCCATAGCGCATGCCTAGAACCACCGGGATTTTCTCGCCATAGTGCTGTTGCAGCCGCTCTGCGACGCCTTCTACCTGAGCGCGGCTGTTGATTAACAGCGGCGAGCCGCCCTCGGCCCAGACACTGCGATAAAGTTTCGCTGAACGCGCCGGGCGAACGCGCAAGATGACCAGATTGAGGATTAACCACCACAGCAATCGCGGCACCTCGACCACCCGTGGATCACTAAGAAACTCTTTTAAATAGCGGCGTAATTCGCGCGTGTAGGGCGCGTCGGGGGTACCCAAATTGCACAGAATTACGCCTTTTTTGGGGGCTGGGCCGTCGTGGTCGTAGCTTGTCTGTCCCTGGTAACGCATAAATTGAACTCGCCGTTGGTCTGTCTTGTGTTGCGGTTTGGTCGTCCTGCGGCTGCCATGCTATTGAAAACTGATGGCTGAAAACTGCTAGCCGCCGACCGCTTCGCCTTGAGTATACGCCGAAATGCTGGGCTAGGACTTGCCGGAGCGCTATACTGCGCGTCTTCAAAATATTGATACCAAATGCCAATGCACCCGTCGTCGTCCCCTCGCCGTACCTTCGCTATTATCTCACACCCGGATGCGGGTAAGACCACCATCACCGAAAAATTGCTGTTGTTGGGCAATCTTATTCAGGTGGCGGGCACCGTCAAAGGGCGCAAGAGCGATCGTCATGCGACCTCGGATTGGATGGCGATGGAGAAGGAACGAGGCATTTCAGTGACCTCGTCGGTGATGCAATTTCCCTACCGTGATTGCGTCGTCAATCTTCTCGATACGCCGGGTCACGAGGATTTTTCTGAGGACACATACCGCACCCTGACGGCGGTCGATTCATCGCTCATGGTGATCGATGGTGCCAAGGGCGTGGAGGCCAGAACCATCAAGTTGATGGAGGTCTGTCGGTTGCGCGACACGCCGATACTGACCTTCGTCAACAAAATGGACCGCGACATTCGCGACCCCATCGACCTGCTCGACGAAATTGAATCAGTACTTGGCATCCAAGCCGCTCCGATCAACTGGCCGATCGGCATGGGCCGGGGTTTTCGCGGCGTGTACAACCTTTACACCGACACCATTCACGTCTACGAGCAAGGCAAGGGACGGACGTTGACCGACGATGTTCGGGTGTCGGGTTTGCAGTCGGCAGAGGCACGCGCCGCGCTCGGTGATTTTGCCGACGACGTGCTCGACGAATTGGAATTGGTGCGCGGTGCGACGCAAAAGTTTTCTCTGGATGATTTTTTAGCGGGTGCGCTGGCGCCGGTATTTTTTGGCACGGCGCTGGGCAATTTTGGCGTGCGCGAAATGCTCGATGACTTCGTGCGCTGGGCGCCGCAGCCACAACCGCGGTCTACCGCCGTTCGAGTGGTGCGCCCCGAAGAGTCCGCGTTCAGTGGTTTCGTGTTTAAAATTCAGGCCAACATGGACCCCAAACACCGCGATCGCATTGCCTTTTTGCGTATCTGTTCGGGTCGTTACACCCGCGGCATGAAATTAAAACACGTGCGCACCGGCAAAGAGGTTCGGATCGCCGATGCGTTTAGTTTTAAGGCCGGAGAGCGGATCTCGCTGGATCAGGCCGAGGCCGGTGATATCATTGGATTGCACAATCACGGCTCGATTCAGATTGGCGATACGTTCACCGAGGGCGAGGCGCTCAAGTTCACCGGCATACCGCATTTTGCCCCCGAGTTGTTTAAATTGATTCGTCTCAAAGATCCTCTAAAAGCCAAGCAGTTGCAAAATGGTATTCGCCAGTTGTCGGAAGAGGGCAGTACCCAGGTCTTTTTCCCGATGCGCAATAACGATATTATCGTCGGCGCGGTGGGCCAATTGCAGTTCGATGTGGTGGCCTATCGCCTCAAGGCGGAGTATGCGGTGGATGCCGTCTACGAATCGGTAAATGTTCATTCGGCGCGCTGGGCCCACTGCGACGATGCCAAGCTTCTCGAGAGCTTTACAAACAAGGCGCGCGATAATTTGGCGCTAGATGGCGGTGGTCATCTGACTTACTTGGCGCCGACCAGGGTCAATCTTGCGCTTGCTGAAGAGCGCCATCCAGACATTGCATTTATCGCCACTCGAGAGCACTAGCTGAGTAAAAAATAATAAAATCGAGAGCAAAATTATGACGCCAAGCCCCCCGAGTGTTGAGCAAGATCAAGTGCCGGTGCAGTTGCGCGCCAGTCGAGGGCGGCTGTCGCGTTGGACTGGCAGGGCGTTTTTTACGCTCTCGGGGTGGCGCCTTGTGGGTGAGATTCCAGACGTTAAGCGCTGCCTGTTGATCGGCGCTCCGCACACCTCGAATTGGGACTTTGTGCTTGCCATGGCCTCCATATTGGCGCTCAACCTCAAAATGCGCTGGCTGGCCAAGCACACCATTTTTATGCCCGGGGTCAGTTGGTTTTTTGAATGGTTGGGTGGTATTCCCACCAACCGCAACGAACCCAATACCATCGTCGATAAAGTTGCCGGCATCGCCGAGCGAGAGGGCGGTGTGGTGATCGCTATAACGCCGGAGGGAACGCGCAAAAAAGTGGTCAAGTGGAAGACCGGATTTTTGCGTCTGGCGCAGACTCTGGACTGTCCAATTTTAATGGTCGGCCTGAGCTTTTCGACCAAGCAGGTGGTCATTGGAGAGCTTTTTACTCCCACCGGAGACAATGACCAAGACCTGGTTGCTATACGCCGTTATTATGACCAGTTTGATGGCAAATACCCAGATCAGTTCTAGTGATAAATAACAGTGATCGTTAACTAACTTATTTTTTCGGTAGCCACTAGGGTACTCTTTTTACTCGTTAATCGCTGCCGACAGGGAGTCTATGGAGCTTTCGATTACCGCGACTTTGGCGCTACTCGGCGTGGCTTTTTTTGCTGGTTTGGTTTCGTCTATTGCCGGTTCCGGCGGCTTGCTAACGCTACCGGCACTGCTCTGGGCTGGGCTTCCCCCGCTCTCTGCGCTGGCCACCAACAAGTTGCAAAGTGCCATGGGTACGTTGAGTTCGGTGACCAATTTCAGGCGCCACGGCTATCTTCATATCGCACCGCTGGTACCATCGCTGATGATGGCATTTTGCGGTTCGATGCTGGGCACGCTGTGCGTACAGCGCTTATCGAACGAACTGTTGATGCGCGCCATTCCTCTATTGCTGGTGTTGTTGGGAGGGTATTTTTTATGCGCGCCAAAAATGGATGACCGCGATTATCCAGCCAGACTCAGCAACGCTCAATTTGCCGCCACGGCGGCCTTTGGGATGGGCTTCTATGGTGGCTTTTTTGGTCCTGCCTCGGGCTCGATACTGCCTTTTTTACTGGTCTTTTTGCTCGGCCACAACTTGGTTAGAGCGACCGCTGAGAGCAAGTTATTCGTCCTCGTTATCAACGGCGTTTCGGCGCTGCTGTTTGTTATCAGCGGCGGCGTGGTATGGAGTTTGGCGATCGCCATGGGAATCGCACAGATTGTCGGTGCGCGCATTGGCTCCAATCTGGTAATTCACCGCGGCGTCGGTTTGGTGCAACCATTGATCGCGTTGGTGACGCTTTTGGTGGCGCTCAAGTTATTATTTTATCCTGCGGCCTAGTGCCCAATGACGGCGTTATTTTCTGCTCTGAATCGCCCCTAAAGCGCGGTTGATCGGCTACACTTGCGGTTTACTCAACGTATCAACCTGTCGATCAAAGCTCTGGAGACTGACGATGCCCGACACTACCTCACCGATTTCACGACTGTTGGTTACCTTTGCGGCCTTTACCATCATTGTCGCCGGATTGAAGATGGCAGACACTTTGATCGTGCCGTTTATTTTAGCCGTGTTTATCGCCATGGTGGTGGCACCCTTGGTAACTTGGTTGCGCGCGCGCGGCATGCCCAACGGGTTGGCGATTTTTTTGGTGGTGGTGCTGATGCTGTCGATCGGCTTTTTACTCGGTGCCATTGTCGGTTCGGCGTTGGGCAATTTCCGTCAGGATTTACCCGAGTACTCGAGCAAACTTGGGGCGCTGAGTAGTGGGCTTCAACAGTGGTTGTCGGCGCGTGGCATAGCTGTGAGTGCCGAGCAATGGCAAAATAGTTTTGATCCCGGAGCCTTGATGGCGCTGGTGGCGAATATGTTGGCGTCGTTTGGTAACGTCATGACCGACGGCATGATGATTCTGTTAACGGTGATTTTTATTCTTGCCGAAAATACCGGCTTTGCCGAAAAGTTGACCCGAGCACGCGGCCTCAATGGTTCCAGTCAATGGCTGCAAACCTTTACCGACAGCGTCAACAGTTACATGGCGATCAAGACGGCGATTAGCTTTGTGACTGGGCTGGTGATTTTTATTTGGCTGTCGGTTCTCGGCGTCGACTACGCGGTGCTTTGGGGTCTGCTGACTTTTTTGTTCAATTTTGTGCCCGCTGTGGGTTCAGTAATCGCCGCGGTTCCCGCGGTGATGTTGGCAATTATTCAGTTGGGTTTTGGCTCTGGCGCGCTGGTTTTGGCAGGATTTTTCGTCGTCAATATGTTGATGGGTAATGTGATAGAGCCGCGCTGGATGGGCCGCGGTTTGAATCTCTCGCCGCTGGTGGTATTCGTTTCTTTGGTATTGTGGGGTTGGGTACTCGGCCCGGTCGGCATGCTGTTATCGATTCCGCTGACCATCATGCTTAAAATCGGCCTCGAGAGCCAGACCGAAACCCGCTGGATTGGCACCATGTTGGGTGCTGCCGATGGTCCGTCGGGTTAATCGAAGGTTGCGGTTTTATGCGCTTAATAGCAATGGCGTCGAGTGATTTTTCGGATCGGATGATCGACGGTGGTTGAGCCCATAGCGCCGCTCGAGTGCGCTGTTAAGGCAGCGCAAACCACGTTGGATGTCAGTGGTTGCGGATTGCGTGCGCTGGATTTGTCGGCATACCCCAAACTGCAGACGCTCGATTGCAGCAACAATCAACTTACGGCGATCGATCTGTCGAATACCCCCGACCTCAGAGTGCTGCGCTGTTTTAACAATCAACTGGTTGAGCTCAACCTGTCGCATCAGCCGCGGTTGCAGGATTTGTATTGCAATCACAATGCGCTGCGGCGGTTAAACTTATCGACCACGCCAAGACTGCGGCGACTGTGGTGCTTTAATAATCGCCTGAGGATGCTCGATCTTGCCGCGCTCGCGGGCCTGATTGAACTGCTGTGCTATAACAATGCTCTCGCGACGCTTGATCTGGTGCCGGTGACAGGGCTACAGATACTCAGTTGTCGAACCAATCAGCTTGTCGAATTGGATTTATCGTACACACCAAATTTAGAAATTCTCTATTGCAGCGACAATCAACTGACGGAACTCAACGTCTCGGTGACGCCGGACCTAGAGGTACTGTATTGCTACGGTAATCAATTGACCCACCTCGATGTGAGATCGCTCGGCTCCCTAGAGGTGTTGTATTGTTATGACAATCAGTTGGCTGAACTTGACGTTGCTGAATCGCCAAAGCTTAGGTTGGTGCGTTGGCTGGAATGAGGTCGATGACCGCGACGGTCGATTGCAACCGGAGCACGGGCTACCGATAAAAAATACCGTCAAGAAGGCAGAGCGAACACATAAAGTGAGCCTGTAGATTGAGGTCTTAAAGCAAGGCGGTAGATTAATGGTATCAATCTACTGGGGAGATTGGCATCGCGATTCAGTCGCCGGTCCGGCGCGGGCGGTGAATATATCGCCCACCGGTTGGCTGGTCGCGCGGGGTATAAAATTCTCCATTCACTCGGATGCTCCGGTAACTTTTCCGGATTCGATGCGGGTGATGCACAGCGCCATCAACCGCACTACCCGATCGGGTTTCGTGATCGGTGAAGAACATAGGTTGAGCGTTATGAACGCCATCAAAGCGATGACTTTATGGCCCGCATACCAACATTTCGAAGAGCGAGAAAAGGGTTTCTTAAAGGTTGGAAAGTGGGCCGATTTTGTTATATTAGATCGTAATCCACTAACCCAAGAGGTCGCCGATCTACAGACCATTGGTGTTTTAGAAACCATCAAGGCTGGGCGCACCATCTATCGCGCACAACC
>CAJIZO010000131.1 GCA_905181995.1 Flavobacteriaceae bacterium TMED48 | reverse complement strand
CATTAGTGGCGCAGCAGATCGAGGTGTTGGTGATGGCTTCAGGCGGCACATTGACCGAGGCCGTCGAGGCGCTGCCCGGCGTGCAGTCGCTGGAAGTCGATTATGACCTCGACGCCAAGATCTACCGCTACCGTCGTTTGAGTACGCTCATGTTGGGCTCGGGTTTATTTCATCCGACCCCGGTATGGATCTCCGCTGTGCTGGTTCTGGCGTTTGGCTCGCAGGCGATGAATCGCCACTACCAAGCCCTCGATCGGGAAGCATTGGCGGCGACAGAGCGCCGTCAATTGGCGGAGTACAGCGCCTATCAAGCAGATTTTTCGGCACGCCAATCGATGCATCAGCTGGCTGATATTTTTGATCAGGTACAGCATTCGGGTATCGACCTCAACGGTCTCAAGGCCTTTATTTGGGAGCGCGGGCAGTTGGTCCTCGATGGCGACTTTCGGCTTGGCTATCCGCACGCCGCGCTGCAACTCACCGATCGCTGGAACAACTACAGCGCTGCGTTGACCATGACCAATAACTCGTGGCGGGTGCGCGCCACCACGCCCCTGAGCGCGGATCAGCGGTCGATTCGCGCATGGCGTCAATGGCCCCTGCAACGGCTACTACTCAACTCTCACTACAGTACTCAGAGCCAGTTTAATCAGGTTGGCATCGCCAGCGAAAATAGCCATCGCGGGGCAATAAAAATTCGCTATCAAATGCCCCATTCGTCGCCGGTTAGTTTGCGCGTTCTCGGATATGAACTGGCCGAACTGCCGGTCGCCCTCGACAAAGTGAGTTGCAAAATGTCCATGGGCAATACCCAGTGTACGCTCGAAGCAACCGCTAGGTACGCGCTGTGACCTCCCGTTTGGCGGTCGCCAGCCTTGCTGTAACGGCGCTAGTGGTGTTAGCTGCCTGTGATAGGGAGGCGCCGTGGGCGTCGCCAAATTCGACCGTAGTCACTCCGCCAGTTATCGCCTCTGCGCCCGCCGCATCGTCAACGCTGCCAGCAGAATTAAAGGCAGAATCAACCGTCACCGAACCTGAAGACGCGCATGAACCTGCAAAAATGCTCGGCGAGCAGCGCCTAACGCGCACCGATTTTGACGCCATGCGATTGCTCGCAACCACCAGCCAAGGGGCGCTGCAAGCCTATACCGATTGGGCCGAGGGTCTCAAGGCGATGGCCGAGGACTACCCGGTCTACGCGCATATATTGGATGACCAGGTGCCGGCAGAAGCACAATTAAAAACGCAATTGCGAGCCATCTATCTGAGTCTCGAAGTGCGTGCCGCCGAGTTGCGCGAGCATGAAAACGACCGCGCTGCGCTCGACGAGGTCAAGGACTGGCGGCGTTCGATGGAGCAACAGTTGACCGAGCGCGGGGTGCAACAGGCGGCGCTGGAAAAACGCCTGAAAGAGCTTGATGACGCGGCAGCTGCAAACGCCGAACAAGCAGTTGCGGCGCTCGCCGAAGTCGAAAGGGCAGCAGTAGCCAACGCCAACACAGTCACCGAAGAGCCACCCACCCCGGTCGAGGCGTTGCAACCAGTCGCACTGGCGTCTCGCCACCTGATTTTTATTGCCCTCGCCACACCCCAACACAGTCGGGCACAACTGGTGTTACAAAAATCTGCCAACGCGCCGCCGATCGCGCTTAAGGAGGGCGACGCGTTTGATTGGTACGGGCAACCCGTCACGCTGGAACGCGTTTATCGGCGCACGGAAAAACAGTTGAGCGTTGATTTTATTTACCGCGGCGAGCGCATGACCATCGATTACCGGGGCGCGGGTGCCTCATCAGAGGAGGTGTAAAAGGTATGAAAAGCAAATTAAATCTGACGTTTGCGAAGATTGCGGCGGTCGAGACCATGATCGACGATAACCGTTCGCTGTACAAGGCGCTGGTCACCGATGCTAGTGATCTGCTCTACGTCAGGCCCACCGACGACATTGCTGCGCGCGGGCTGTCGCAGTTGGCGAAAGTGGTCAAGGAGCACTACCCAAACTGCGCGCCGCGCCGTGAAATCGGTGCCATGGAGTACAACGAGCACCTGCAGAGCAAGGAGCGCGGCAAGCACAAGACCGCGATTGGACGGATTGGTAAAAAGCAATTGGGGATTGCCGATCAGATCTTGCTGGAACTCATCACCCGCGCCGCCTCCATGAAGGCGTCGGATTTCTTTCTCGATATTTGGACCGAAAAACAGGCCTTTTTGCGCTTTAAAATCTATGGCTTTACCCACCAAATCGACACCTTTGACGTCGACACCGCGCGTCGTTTGGCGGTGGCCATGTGGCGCCTAAGCGGCACCACCGAGTGGAATCCCGCCGAGGCCTGTCACTGCACCTTTACCGCTGCGGTGACCCTTGAGGGGGCCGCGCAACCCTCCGAGTACCGGCTGCGCGCGGCGTCGATGATCGAGGCCGGTCGCCCCGGTTATCTGATCGCCTGCCGGTTGCGCGATCCCGGCTCGGTCATGCCACTCGATCAGGCCGGTTACACGGCCCAGCAAATGCAAGACACCTGGATGCTCAACCAGGCACCGGGCGGCCTGCCGGTGTTTAGTGGGCCGACAGATTCGGGCAAGTCGACCTCATTGACCTCGATGGTCGCGGCCATGCCGACCAATATGCGCAAGCTCGAGATCGCCGATCCGGTCGAAGTCTACCTCGATCACTGTACCCACGTGCAGCTTAAAAAAGAAAAAAACTCCGACAACTTCGATCAGATTATGGCCACTACTGTGCTCGTCAACCCAGATTTTTTATTGCTCCAAGAAATTCGCGACAAACGCACGGCGGCGGCTATATCGATGGCCCAGCAGGGCAAACAGGCACATTCCACGCTGCACTCGACCACCTGCGCCGGCGTGCCGTCGCGACTTCACGACCTCGGTATCTCGCTCAATCTGCTCGGGTTCAAAGATTTTTTCTGCGGTATGGTCAGCCAAAATCTGGTGCCACTGTTGTGCCGCGATTGCGCCTTGACCCAGCACCGCGATCCGGCCGAGCACCGGCGCCATCAACAGCTATTTGAATCCTCAAAACTGCGCTATATCAACCCTCAAGGGTGCGCCCATTGCACTCTTGGGGTTAAAGGATAGACGCTGGTGGCCGAGGTATATCCGTTGTTGCGCGCGGGCGATCGCGCTTACAGTTTGATTCGCCAGGGCGCATTCGCCGAGTTGGCCGAGTATATGACGCTCGAGGTCGGGGTCGATTCAAAGCACGCCATGGCCGCCGATAAGATCGTTGAGGGGTTGATCGATCCGATCATTACCGCGCGGCGAATTGGTTACTTCGAACCAAAAAAAGCCTGGAACCGCAGCGCATGAGCGCCGATCAAATGATCATTAAAACAACCGGCAGATTGATGATATGTTGAAATTACCGCGCCCGTCGATAGGGCAGTTTTTACTGCGTTGGCTCAATACCACGCTGTTGTTTCCCCACGCCGACCGCGCGGTGCTCTACGATATGCTGGCGATCCAGCTGCGCGCCGACGTGTCGGTGCACGCGTCGGTAGACAGTTTGCTCAACCTGTCGGGCAACGAGGGAATAGTGGCAAAATCCTGCGCCAGCGCGCTGGAGAATAAGGATAGTCTCGGGCAGGGGCTCTTCGACAGCGCGCTGATACCGTTGTTCGAGGCCCAGTGCGTCGATGCCGCCGAGAGCAAAGGCCCCGACGCCATGATCGAGATCCTCGGTCATCTGGGCACCGCAAAAACTCGCAGTAGCCTGCTGCACAGCGTGATCTTTGAAAACAAATACTACGGCACGCTGCTGCTGCTGATTTTACTTTTGCTCTATCTGGCCGAGGGCACCATGACCCAGTTTGTCGCGCAGGCGCCGGCGGTGGCCGAGGTCAGCATGGCGGGGGTGATATTTTTCATCCATCACAATGGCGTTTGGTTAGCCACCCTGCTGGTGATTGTAATTGCCATGCTGTGCTTCAGCCGAACCCAGCACTATGGGTTGCGGCGCAAGTACCTCGGCCCGTTTGACGGCGATTATCGGCGAGCGGTGGCGATCGAGTTTTGCGATATGGCGCAGATTATTTTTCGTTACGAAAGTAGCCAACGGCGCGCGATGGAGATCTGCAAGAGTACCCTATCTGGTGGCTACGCGCGCAGCGCAATGGACGCTGCGCTGGCGCGCATCGACGCCCAAGACAGCCTTGCCGGCGCGCTCGATGGCACCTTGCTAGATGGCGACGCGGCGCGGCTGTTTCGGGTAATGGTGCCGGCGGGCAATCTCGACGCCTACCCCGCCGCTTTTGTCGGCGTCGCCGATTTTATGGAGGCCCACAACCTGCGTTATTACAAGCGCGCGCTGCGGGCGTTTAGCATGCTGTCGCTGGCGGCATTTTTGTCTCTGTTACTGATGGTGTTTTCTGGTTTGTTCAAGATTATGACCATTATCAGTGGCGGAGTTTAACCGCGATGGCCTTATCGAAGGACAGTTTTGGCGACAGTTTTACGGGTATTTTTGCATGAAGTTATGCGCAATGTTGCCGTTTAACACTGCCGTTCAAACCGGCGCTTCGACAGCGGCCATCGCACCTTTGGCGCTCAGGGGAGGGGCGTCGCGCACGATCTCTATCCATCCACAACAAAAGGAATTGACCATGAATAACAACATCTTAAAAATCGAAAACCAAGCGCGCAGGGAGCGAGGTTTTACTCTCGTCGAACTGCTGTTCGCGGTATTTTTTATCTTTGCCGCGCTGGTGGCCATCGTCGTCACCACCAACAACGTCACCGATACCGGCAAGCACAATCAGGCCGTGGCCGAAATTAGGACGCTGATCGGTGGTGCTCGAGCCTGGAAATCTCAGCCGGTAAGATCGGGCAGAGGTAATTATACCGGCATATCTATACAAGCTTTGGCAACTGCCGGCATTGATGTTGCGCCGTTTAGAGCGAACGGCGGGGACAATGCGTCCTATGGGGGGCCGATATATCTAGGGGTGTGGAACACCGGGTTTGTTCTCTCTTTCGGAATGGGTGTGCAGGAACTAAAAGCCTGTAATGCGCTGTTGGATAAATTTAGCGCCGACGTGCAACTTTTCACCTCTTCATTTTGCCGCGCCGATGGTTACTTAATTCTTTATTACAGACGATAAATCGGCGTCCGATGCCGACCCTAGACACTTATAATTAGAGGATGATTATTATGAAAAAAGTACTGTTAAATACAAATCCAAATCCAAATCAAAACCTAGAGTCAGATAACCCACAGCCTGTCGGTAAATCCGCGGACGCTCACCAGCGGCCGGCGCGGATCGCGGGCTTTACCTTGGTGGAGTTATTGTTTGCGGTGTTTTTTATCTTTGCCGCGCTCCGCGCCATCATCGTCACCACCAACAACGTCGACAGTACCGGCCAGCACAAAGAGGCAGCGGCGCAGATTCAGAGTGTCATCGACGCCACCCGCGCTTGGGGCCGACAGCCGAGTCAGGGGCAAAACTATACCGGCGTCAGCCTCGATGTACTGTACTGCAACGGCATCAATATCGCCCCGTTTAAGCCGACCACGGCCTGTCCAGCGGCCGGAGCCGCGCCCACTACGACTGAGGCCGGAGTGGGCCAGAACGTCTATGGGTTGGATATTGCGGTGGCAGCCGCAGGGGCAGGCGATCTTGATTACGTGGTGACCTTTGGCACCGGCGATGCACCCAACTGCCAAGCGCTGCTGGATAAATTTAGCATGGCCGCCGGGGTGATTTCAGGTACCACCACCACCTTTTGTGGCACCGCCGATCCGTTTGCATTAACCGTCACGGTCAACTAGATCGCTAAATGGGCCTTACCCAAGCCGCGGCTTTGCTCGCGAACTGGGTCGCGACCCGGATCGCAATTTAGGTTGAAACCTTTGGTTTGACCCTGTTTGGCGTTTTTTTTAAGTTGTGGTCTAGATTTGGGCCTAGGTTACGACCTAGGTTTAGTTCTAGGCTAGGCCTTGGTTCGCGCCTTTGCGCTCTGGGGATGGGTTACTGATCGCTCGGCGTTGTTTAGGCATAACCTGAGGCTATTTAATTAGGCGCTATTTAACTCGGCGCTATTTAACTAGGTGCTATTTAACGGCGATCTTCGAGGTGACCGACTATGGCGTTAAGGACGGTGTTTTCGGTAGTCGCCTTTGTTAATAGCGGCTTTTTACCACAAACTTCTGTTTGCGAAGCCTTTTTTACCAGAAGTTTTTTTACCAGAAGTTTTTTATGAGCAGCTTTTGCTACGAGATACTTTTCTTTACGACAAGCTTTTTGTACCCACTTTTTATTTATCAGAAGCTTTTTATGCGATCTTTGTTACTCGAAAGTTTTGTCAAAATCGTACTATTTTTGGGTGGTATTTGTGAGCGTTCTGTTTAGGTTTTTAGTTCGGGGCTTATCCAGTCGCGGCCTGTTTCGCCGCGGATTATTTGTGCGCGAGCGATTGATTGGGGGCGCAGCTAGTGGGCGTTGATACAACTGAGTTTTCTTTAGCCGGGGTGTTTGCGGTCGCGCTGTGCCACTGGTTTTAGCCTGTTCGAATTACTGATCGTGGTGACTTTTTCTGGCTTGTTGCTACAACAGGCGATGATCTGGAAAACCCATGAGAACGATCGCGCGATGGAGGCGCGCACGGTGCGCGACATCGAGCAGCTGCGTATTGCGCTGCTCAGTTACTACGCCCAGCACAATAGCTATCCGCCGGGACTCGATCCCACTGTTATGATACCGAGCCAACCGCAGTTTTTGGGCAGCCACCACCTGCCGGCGTGGAATAACGTCAACGCGGCCAATATTCTGTGGACCGATAACGCCGCCAACCCCAATCGCGGCGATCCAAATCCTGATGGTTACGGCGTGGTCGGGTTTCCTCCTTATTGCGAGCCAAACCGCGCCCCCGGCGATCGCTGCACCAGAGCGCAAATCATCACCCGGCTCGACAGCGGCGATCAGGCAGGTAACCTGTATCACTTGTTTGAAACGATTGCCGAGATGGTTCGGGATCCCGACTCGGGCCGGTATACCCTCACCATCGAGTTGGGTAGGCCGCCACCTTAGATATCTCAGACAGCGCACAGTAGTGAGTCGCTGCGAGCGGTGCTTATTTACTATTAACAGCACTGGTTGGCGGTATTTCCACCGCTGGCAGCGCGGCGTAAACGCCGTGCCTGGCAAGCCCGAGTAAAACCCTAAACTAGGGCGCTGGCCATGGCGTGCTGCTGTGACGATTTACCCATCGTTGGTCGCACCGATCAGTGCGTTGATTCGCACGGTTGATTTGTACGAGTGATTTGTACGTTTGATGAGAGATGAGAGATGTCAGCGCCGTTGCGCCGGCAGTCCTCAATCCTGCGCCAGGTGCACGTAGCTGCGATCTGTCAGGTTCATCAGCCGCAGCCGACCGCCCCAGACGTAGCCGGTGTCGAGCGGAAAGTGGTACTCGCCGCCGTGCTCGCCCTCGAGCGCCGCCCAGTGACCAAACACGATCGCTCGATGGCGGGTTTTGCGCGCCGGATGGACAAACCAGCCGGCGCAGTCGGTGGCCGGATCGAGGACGTGACTTTGTGCCGCAGCCTCGTCAAACTCTAGCCGCCCAGCGCTCGAGCAGCGCCGCATACGGGTTAAATAGTTGGTGATGCAGCGCCAGCGTTCAACGCCGCGCAATGACTCCGACCAGCGCTCGGGTTGGTTGCCGTACATGCCCTCAAAGTACTCGCCGGCACGCGCCGAGCACAATACCTCTGAGACTTCGGCGGCCAGCGCATGGGCCTGCGACAGCGACCACTGGGGCGGAATTCCGGCGTGCACTAGGGTGTAGTCGCCAATATCCAGCAGTAGCGGTTGACGCTGCAGCCAATCGAGCAGTAACTCGCGGTCGGGCGCCGCCAGCAACGCGTCGAGGGTATCGTAGCGGGTGGGTTTGCGCACCCCATGGGCGATTGCCAGCAGGTGCAGATCATGATTGCCGAGCACGGTTTTAAAGCGCGGCCCGAGATCGCGACAAAAACGCAGCGTGTCGAGAGAGTCGGGACCGCGATTGACTAGATCGCCGGTGGCGATCAGCCGATCGACCGCCGGATCAAAGTCGACCGCGTCGAGAATCTCCCGCAGGCCGCGATAACAGCCCTGAATATCGCCAATCGCGTAGTCCGTCACCTAGTCCGTCACCTAGTCCGTCACCCAGTGCACCTAGTGCACCGCGTGCGGCACGGCCAGCGAAAAAGCCGCAATCGCCGCGGCAAATGACCGACCGTCGTGGGTCTCCATTTGATAGTCGCCATGCATACTGCCGACCGGGGTATCCAGCACCACCGCGCTAGTGTAACTAAAGCTATCGCCCGGTTCGATGGTCGGCTGTTGGCCCACCACGCCCTCGCC
>CAJIZO010000130.1 GCA_905181995.1 Flavobacteriaceae bacterium TMED48 | reverse complement strand
GTGCCACTCGACGATTGATTTGGCAATCGTGTCTCGGGACACCTCAAGGTATCTATCCCAAATGGGTTGCATGGGTTGTTTGTCTTTTTTCCCTCTGCCCACCGGTTTCGGGGCCACCAACCCCTCTTTTAAAAAATCAAAGTCCATATTTACGATGCTCTTATCAGGCAAATATAATTAGATCTTTGGCAATTAATCAATGTAATTATTACGTAATAATAAACAATAACTAATCTAATTTAAATAGTTAATTTACTCTATTGATTAATCAGACTTAATATTAATTAAACTATAGATTTTTCATATAAAGTAGATAAATTATCTACTTTAGTTAAAATTTTTAATAATTTGTTTTAGTCTTTTAATTTTTGCTCTTAATTTAGGCAATTTATATTTCAAATAATTTACTATTAAACAGGTTATGTTTAGCTAATTAAACAGTTTTATAAATTTGGATTTTTTTAATTAGAAATGCGCTGATCTTCGATCATGCAAGCCATAGCATGATCGACCCAATGTCGCGCACGTACGTTTAAGACCCGATGGAAGGCATGACGAAATAATGTCGAGGAAATAACGGCGGTTCTGCGAGCTAAGGTGGTGCTAAAAGAAAAACAACTAGGATTTGACCGCCCGAGTCCTGCAAACTCTCAGTCGCCGATCGAGGCGCTTTAGTGAAAGATAAAACACCGGCGATCGCTCAGGCACGTTGTCTAAAACATCTAGAGCATCTAGAGCAATCGAGATATGACTAATTGATGACCATCGCGTTGAGGAAATGGGCCGAGCGCCAGGCCAAAAATCCAGCCGCAACTCAGAATTAAGAGGGAGGAACCAAGCACCAAGAACCAAGATTCTAGAACAGCAAAGCTTAAAGTCTAGGCTTTCACGACTCAGTCGATTGGAGCCCCGCGGCGTCGCGCCACTCTGAGGGTGTTTTGCCCGACCAGCGCTTGAAGGCACGTCGAAAGTTTGCCGCACTGCTAAAGTCCAACAGCGTTGCTATTTCAAACACCTGTAAATCAGTCCCCTCAAGGTATTCGAGAGCCAAGCGGTAGCGCACGCGGTCCAACAGCGGTTGGAATTTAGTCCCCTCGCGAGCAAGTCGACGCTGCAATGTACTCTCGCTAGTATGCAAGCGCTTGGCGATGGTTGCGCTCGATGGAAAACTCGATCGATCAGCGAGTAATTCTCGCGTTACCTGTTCGCTAACGCTACCGGCATGGACATCATTAGAGAGCATCCGATCGCACTGGCGACGAAAAATATCCTGAGCAATCGGATCCGATGAGGCTATTTCAATCGCCAAACACTCGCGATTAAAAATCATCCCACAACGGTCAGCATTAAACCTGACATTGTCGCCAAATACCTCGTTGTACAGGGTGCCGGTGTCGGGCGCTGGGTAGTTCAATTCAACACTGACAGCATTCAGCGACTCAGGCGCTAGCATCTTCAAGTTGGTGTAGACACTGGCGTAGAGGGCATCCGCATAAAAACGTTCCAAAGTCGTCGGCAATGGCGCAATTTTATTGCGCAGCTCAATACTGGCCCCTGTCGACACCAACGCAATATCGATACTCGGTGAGATTGCCCGGTTGTATCGCAATAAGAGATTCAACACTTCGCCAACGCGGGCACTGGTAAGTAGCGCGTAACCAAACATACCCAGCGACACCAGTTGCAGACGCTGGCCCAGATGAATACCCAAATAAACATCGCCAGAGAGATTAATCGCGCTAGCGGAGAGTTGGTTAATTTGTTGCGCGCTTAGTAATCGGTTGGGGGATAGATCCGCAGGGTCAAAACCTGCCGCGGCAAACCAACGATCGCGCGTCACCCCCTCCAGCGCCAATAATTCTGCGGTCATCGACATAACGTAGTGATGCATAAGCACTCCTCAAAACAAACACCGAACGGCACACGATAGTCAACCGATCAGCCTGCAACTCGGCCCAACGGCGAGAGCACCCCAATGACGAGAGTACCCCAACGACGAGAATACCCCAACGACGAGAGTACCCCGATTGACCGCGCCCAACATCAAGCATTTGCGTAACAATGCAATAAAGCGTTAGCAACCGCAATACCCCCACCATGGCGTAGGTTTGACGATATGGGCGAAACTTTGACGCGGCCAACGGGCCTCTAACACGCCCAACGGGCCTTACCCGGGGAATTGAATTTCTCAGATGGTGGCATTTGAGCCTCACCTGATGGTATTTCAGCCCTATATTGATGGCATTTAAGCCCCAATTTGACGGCATTTAAGCCTCATGTCGATGGCATTTGAGTCCTGTGTAACCACCCCTATCGCCTACTATTTCAGTCACAGAAATAGCGCTTCAACAAACCAACGAATGGTCGTCACAAACCACAGTTCGTCGTGAATACGCGACCATCGTTAAAGCGTAATCGCCAGCGAGCGCTAGCTAAACACATTTTAGGAGGCAACATGATTGACTATCATTTTAATGACCCCGCAAAAGGCCGAGTGAGCTATACCGATTTAAAGCGCCATTTGTGGCTGATCTCTGTCTTTATGCCCCTGCTGCCTCTTTCGGGAGTGATTCTGTTTTACCAGACCGGCGAACAGTTGATGTTGTTATTGCCGTTGAGCGGCTATGTGGTGATGCCCATTTTAGATTGGCTGATCGGTAGCGATACTAACAATCCTCCAGAAGAGATCGTGCCGCAACTCGATGCCGACCCCTATTATCGCTGGTTGACCTATGCCACGGTACCGCTGCACTTCGTGGTTCTGATCATTATGTGCTACGTCGTCGCCAGTAACCCTCTGTCGCTCTGGGCTATCTTCGCCAGCGCAATTGTCGCCGGAGGCTACAGTGGCATGGGTATCAACACCGCGCACGAATTGGGCCATAAAAATACCCCCATCGAAAAAACCCTCGCTAAAATAGCTCTTGCGGTGCCCGCCTACGGGCATTTTTGCGTCGAACATAACCGCGGTCATCACGTACTCGTTGCGACCCCTGAAGACCCGGCAAGCTCGCGTATGGGAGAGTCTATCTATGCGTTTGTTCTCAGGGAAATACCGGCCACGTTTAAGCGCGGTTGGGAATTGGAAGCGGCGCGCCTGAAAAATCAATCCAAGAGCCTGTGGTCATGGGAGAACGAAATACTCCAGTCCTACCTAATCACGTGCCTGCTGCAAGGTGGTCTGATTTGGGCATTTGGTTGGATCATGCTGCCGTTTTTGGCTATACACAATATCTGGGCGTGGTTTCAACTCACCTCGGCCAACTACATCGAACACTATGGGTTACTCCGGCAGAAAAATCCTAATGGACGTTACGAGCGCTGCCAACCCCACCATTCGTGGAACGCCAATTACATCGTCAGTAACCTCGCGCTGTTTCAACTTGAGCGGCACTCGGACCATCATGCCAACCCGAGCCGGCGTTACCAGAGCCTGCGCAACTTCCCCGATTTGCCAGAATTACCCAATGGCTATTACGGCATGTATGTGCTCGCCTACGTACCTTGGTTATGGTTTCGCGTGATGGACCAGCGACTTCTTGAGCTGCCGCATATCCAAGGCGACTTATCAAAAGTGAATATTGATCCGCGCAAGCGTGAGACGATTCTAGCGCGTTATGGCTGACCGCGGACGGCGAGGTGCTGGAGCACCATCACTGACCGGGCCGCCAATGTCAGACAATCCTTTGTGCTCTTAACGGGGCACTGCTGGGTCACACCGAGTCGCAGCATGCAACCCCTTCTGCGACTTACTCTGCGACTTACTCTGTGACTTACTCTGTGACTTACTCTGTGACTTACTCTGCGACTTACTCTGTGACTTACTCTGCGGCTTACTCTGCGACTTAGTCTGCGACTTACTCTGCGACTTACTCTCCAACTTACTCTCCGACTTACTCTCCGACTTACTCTCCGACTTACTCTGCAATCTCCTCTGACACCCCATCAAGTCCATCGGCAACGGCATCGTCCTGGTTGCGGTTATCTTTAGACGCCGTTAATCGACGCAGCAGGGTTCCGCCCAAGCTATCGAAGCCGTAAATCGAATGATAATAGTAATAGAGACACATCAAAACGAGCGTCAGCCCTTGATAATCCGGCGACAATGCTAGAATAAAAACGATAAAAACCGGTATTTTGATGCTCTGCTCCCAAAATTGTTTCCCAGATATAGGTAAACAATAACCATCGAGGCGCATAAATTAACCCAAAACGCGGAGCATTACACGGCTATTTGACCATCGCCCCCAAGCTTATTGATGTGTTCTTTGTCATTAAAGGTATGCCACGCACAGACCTTACGAACTCAATGCTGTACGTTAATTACGCAACAAACCTCAGTTTTCCAGCACGACATTGGATAGATTGAGAACCGCATTCACCGGCACATCGCTGACCTTTGGATCCCATCCCTTGATCACGCGACGCCACGGTGCGTAGCCGCCATCGCGTGGTTGCTGCGCGGCGTTTTTGAGCCAAGGATTGGCATCGATGAGGGCACCGATATGTCGAGACCCGTTTCGCCCAAGATAGATTTGAGCGATGCTAGACAGCGTCTCGCCCTGGGTAACAATGTGATAATAACTGAATTTATCGCGCATGCTGCCAGTCTGAGCACGATGGATACGGTGGTACAGGAAAAAGCCCCGAGAATTTTGGTTCCACGCCATAAGGCCAGAGTAACGTCCACCAAAGGCCCCAAACGATCGTTGATGATTGGGTAATCCATGCTCGTCGGTAGGAAATAAATACAACTGCAAATCGTCATCGGCAGCAGCTTCGTGCATGACGATAAACGTTCTATCGGGACTGTATGCTGGCGCTCTGAACCCCGGCTCCTGGTGCACTACCACCCCCTCACACAAAAACTCTACAGTGGCTGAACCCTCACCACTGCCGGCGGTTGTTGTATGCTCTAAAGGCGTTCGACAGAGGGGGGCGGCGGTTGCACAACTAATCAGTAACGGTATCGCAACCAACGCCGAGCATAAGCTGTGAAACACACTGACAATACTGGCATGGCGTTTGATCGGGTCTGTCTGTTGCGACATGGTTAAAAACTCCATCAATTTACTCGCGACTTTGGCTTCTGTAAATCACGTGCGATTTAGCCTTCTCATACAGACATAACTCTACAAAGGGTTGCTCGCGTTGCAACGTTATGCTTTTAGTCAGCCTAGAACTGTGCTTAGAACTGTGCTTAGAGCTATGGTAAGTGCTATGACGTGAACTGTGATTCAACCAACAAAATGAAACTATTAATAGCATAGACCAATTAGCGCAATACCGTGGACAAAAGACCCTACGCCACGCACACATCGAGCGCCGCAGGTATCAGCGGACTTCCACCGAAGTGCGTCAAGGTTGCGCATTTTAAAACAATGGCCTGCTAGCTCACTGCCGGTAAGACTAACCGACATTATCTAGCCAAACGATACGATGGCGCGTAACGGCGAGTCCGTAATGGTCAGATTGCGTATTTATCGGATTGCCAGAATACCGGCAGCTCACTCAACGACTCTGTTCAGGGCGCATCTATGTCCTACTTAAAAGCCAGCGAAACATGGGACAATACGATACTGATTTGGCACAATAAAAAAGACCCTGGAGAAAAAATGTGATATTCCTCTACACAGCTGGTGGTTGTCAAAAACAACTAAAAACCGGTTTTTTACGGAAATTGGGCGCTTGGGCTTATCTAGTCAGCGAAGGTAATCAACGATCACACGCCTATGGAACGGCGATGAGCACATCAGACGATGCCATGGCGCTAACAGCGGTAAATGAGGGCTTGCGCGCCGTCACTGTGCCTTCGAATATCCAGATTATGGTTAACAGTGAATACCTTATGAACGGCATTACTATCTGGCTTTATACGTGGAAAAATAATGGCTGGAAAACACGCGATAACGCGCCGGTCGCAAATAGCGAACACTGGGAAGCGCTAGAAAAAGCCATTGAGTTCCATAAACAAGTGACCGTAAAACACGTTGATAGCCGCACTGGCGGGAGTGAAAACGGGTTTGTCGGTAAGCTGTGTCAATTGGCAATCGCGGAAGTCATGTCGGGCATGTAAAAGATATCACCTAGGTGGCGCGGCTTTATGCCCTAAAAGCACAACCCTCAAACACCACATGACGTGGGCTATGCAAATCCCTCCTCTACCCGAATGACATAGCCTACCGCAGGCGCAGCAAATGGCACGCTATATTGTATGGCTAAACGATGGCGAACCGACTGGCCGGTGACTTTGATGAAAGGGACACCTGACGCAAGTCTGGATGGACAATAATGCATGCAACGATCTTTTACTGCTCCGCAAGTAAAGGTCGATATGCTCAGGATAGTGAGTTTTTAATCTTCGCAAATCCGCGATATCTCTTAGCAACAAGCACCTACCAAAGTGGCCATACCAAAGAGCGCCTTACAGAGAAGCACGTAGCAACGAGCACCTAACAAAGAAGCACGTAGCAGAGAGCTCGGAGCAGAGAGCACGTAACAGAGAAGCTCGTAGCAGAGAGCACCTAACAGAGAAGCACGTAGCAGAGAGCACCTAGCAAAGCGGCCCCATCAGAGGGCAGAGGGCAGAGGGCAGAGGGCAGAAAAAAAAGCACAAAGAGCGCCAAAAACAGCGGGGGTTGTATAGCCGATAGCTCGCTTTGCAGATTATTAGCATCGGTAACTGCTTCCTGACCTGCAAACTGCTAACTGCAAACTGCTAACTGCTAACTGCTAACTGCAAACTGCAAACTGCTCTCTGCTAACTGCTAACTGCTAGCTAATAGTTACGCAAAAGCGTACGTTAGCGTGCGGGTTTTTAACCTGCGCGATCGAAAATGAAGCTTGAAATAAACCGCTTGTTTTTAAGGGGGGGGATGAAAAAACCGGGGATTGTATTTTCGAAAGCGGTAGGAACGAGTGAATTCGAATCACCGACCTCCTCGATGTCAACGAGGCGCTCTAACCAACTGAGCTACGCTCCTATTGCTTCCGAGGAGGAGCAGTGTACACAGCCAGGCTATCCTTCTCAACCAGAATTATCCCTCGACCAAAACATGCTTCAATAAGAATACAATAAACACGCGCATAGCAGACGACTAAAATAACGCTAATCGGCACACCCGCGCAACCTTACCCATGGACGCAGGTTATGTTGCTTAAAAATGTCTGACTATCGAAAATGCCAAATAACGAGCCCTACCAGGATGGCTATCAGTAACATCGCAACAGGCTCGCTAGACGTCACTGGATTGAGTTTTTTCGCCCATGGAGGCCTTGCTTGACTGATCCATATTGATCGCAGCCAACAGCAGTAAGCCTGCAAATATTGCCAAATTCTTAACAAAATTCTGTATTTCGTGCTTTACGTCAACGCCCTCATACAGATTCCAAAAGTCATGCAGATTAACGTTAATCAATAATACCATCGCCGCTAGACCCAGCGCGCATACAACCACCTGCTTGTTGATAAAGAGGCAGACACTAGCGCCTATTTGAAGAATACCCGCAAGCGCCAACAATAATGGTATCAGGATCATCTGGTGTGTTTCCATCAACGCTACGTGTCTATCCCAGTCAATAAATTTCATAATGCCCGGTAGAAAAAAATACAGCGCCAATAAACTTCGTCCTGCATTGAGTAAAACTGCGCGCATGCTGACCTCTTGGTTATGAACAATTTTCGACTCATGGTCGTCGTTGATCATTGTCTTGTAAAAGACAACGTCCCAAAGTGAGTTCGTGCCGTCGTCGATATCATCGCGGTGCTGTAATCTACGAACTATAGAACGATGAATAATATACGAGCCGAAACCTAATCCCACAACTAATCCCACAACTAATCCCACAAGAGGTGGATCTAACCAGACACCCGACCGTTAAACCCCCGCGACCGCTAATCGTATGCCAGGTAGTTTGCGACCAGGTAGTTTGCGATATATCGCTCGACAGTTTCAGATTAACACATTGTTCTTTGTTAACTCGGTAATCTCTATGTTTGACAGGTCAAGCCTAATTAAACCGGCTATAGGATCCACACGCTTTGGGTACAGGGGAGGTCAATAGGGCTCGTTAGGCATGCACTAGGTTGAGAAACCTCTTCCCCCGGCCCTTGTCGGCCCCCTTGGTAAATCGATCGACAACTCAGCGTTAACAAACAAGCGAAGCACAGGTTTTTACACCTTTGTGTCCATTCGCGTCACTTTCCATTCGCCTTTCGGCCAATGCGCCTCTATACCCATGCCCGTTATGTCCATGGGAATGGCGGCCTATTTCGATGGACTACCGACGGATTGATAAACATCACTGCCGGCGCACAAGACACCAAGTCACAGCTCACGCATCATGACTTATCCATGAGATGACAAACAAAAAAAATTTAGCGCGCATAAAAGCGTCACGGAGACAACGCACAAGAGCGAGGAAAGCAACGAGTTGGTGCGGTTGAGACTGAACAGTATGCACTGCAAGCTATGGTTAGACGGGGAAGTGTATCGTATAAGCGCGAGTCCAGCGCATATCAGAAACCAACGCGCCTTTAACTAAATGCGGTAATGGGCAGAGGTCTAAATGAACTACCGACCGAGGTCACGGAAGTAGTACAGGTGACTTAGATTAAAATAAGGAAGATCAGACTCCGCTGATGACTAACAATCCGGTTAGCCCTTGATCCTTCAAACTCTCCCTTTAACCTCTAGCTTCAACCTTAGCCGTTCGTCTGCTATCGCGCAGATGTATGATCCGTAGCTGTAGGCACCGATACGCCGGCGCAACATCAATGAAAGGGCTAGCTATAGCTAATCACCTAAATCCATTTAGGCGTATCATCCGTGAAACAGACCCCTTCAATAGCTTATTTCCCTGAGCATCGTCCGATCATACCCAACACAGACGGTTTTAAAAATACCACACAAAGGTTAATTAATAAGAACTAACCACCTATCTACCAACGTCCATCGAATCGTTTTTACGCGCTTTTCCGGACGATACCAGATCCGAGTGGTGTAAGAGAAAGGTTCAGACTCCGCTGAAGGTCGAAATATTCATCGACAAATAATCCCTTATTGCGCTTTCTCTTGGCAGTTGCCCACCACTCAAACTCTGACTAACGGCACCTCGCTGCCGAGGTACGCTGTTGAAAAGCTACGGTTTCCATCCGGCTAAAATCCATTTAACTGCGCGGTCCATCGCGATCGCTTTTCACACATCCTTCTTCCTGAAGAACGAGACCATATTACCTATGCAGTATATTTATGCATATACCTCTGGCGCGCTAATACTTTTTAGCTATCGGTCGAAGCAAAACCTTGAGGTGTTTTTTTGAACGTTCTACGCTGGCGCAAGCAGAATTTTTTGACGTAGCTTTTCTACCTGATCTCGCGTTTGCGCGGCCTCTTCAAATTCTAAATTACGCGCATGTGTATACATTTTTTCTTCCAAACGAGCGATTTCGCGGGCGACGTCTTTTATCGGCATGATCGCGCCATTACCGTAATCCGCTGAGTCATCGGCAACCTTTTTGCCCCGGCGATTCTTGTTGGTGCCGGCATAGGCTCCCTCCATAATATCCGCCACGCTTTTAACAATGCTCCTAGGGATAATCCCCTGCGCGAGGTTGTGCTCCATTTGCATATTGCGCCGACGCTCGGTTTCATCCATCGCTCTGCGCATCGAACCGGTGATTTTATCCGCGTATAAAATCGCCTTGCCCCGCAAATGCCGCGCAGCGCGGCCGATGGTCTGGATCAACGACTGTTCCGAACGCAAAAAACCCTCTTTGTCAGCATCAAAAATGGCTACCAATGACACCTCGGGCATATCCAAACCCTCGCGGAGTAAATTAATTCCCACCAAAACATCAAATTCTCCCAACCGTAGATCGCGTATAATTTCAACCCGCTCTACGGTATCCACGTCAGAGTGTAAATAACGTACCCTGACTTGATGCTCAGACAGGTACTCAGTCAGATCTTCGGCCATTCGTTTGGTCAGTACGGTGATCAAGACTCGTTCGTTGTCGCGGGCTTTCTGGCGAATTTCGGAGAGCGCATCGTCAACCTGATTCAGCGCTGGGCGTACTTCGATCTCTGGGTCTAACAACCCAGTCGGTCTTACCACCTGCTGTACCACCTGCCCTTGGTTGGCCGCCTCATAGCGACTCGGCGTCGCCGAAACAAAAATCATCTGCGGCGCTATCGCTTCCCACTCATCAAACCGCAACGGTCGGTTGTCGAGTGCCGATGGTAACCGAAAGCCATACTCGACCAGCGTTTCTTTACGCGACCGATCACCTTTGTACATGGCCCCCAGTTGCGGCACTGAAACATGAGATTCATCAATGATCATCAGCGCGTTGGCGGGTAAATAATCAAATAGCGTCGGCGGCGGTTCGCCCGGCGCTCGACCGGACAGGTAGCGCGAATAATTTTCGATCCCGTTGCAGTAACCCAACTCGCGCATCATCTCAGAATCGTAGCGCACGCGCTCGGCGAGCCGCTGCGCCTCGACCAATTTATCCAGCGAGCGCAACTGCTCGAGGCGCACCGCCAACTCCTCCTGAATCCGATCTGCAGCATCGACGACACGATCCCTCGGGGTCACGTAGTGCGATTTTGGGTAGATAGTCACCCGCGGTATTCTGCGCAAGACCTCCCCGGTTAAGGGGTCAAACAAAGTGATGTTTTCGACCTCATCGTCAAACAACTCGATACGAATCGCCTCGAAGTCAGAGTCCGCCGGGTAGACATCGATAACGTCACCACGCACCCGGTACGAGGCGCGATCAAAGTCGACATCGTTACGCCGATATTGCAGCTCGGCTAAGCGGCGAAGCACGGCACGCTGGTCGATCTGCTCTCCACGAGACAGGTGCAAAACCATTTTTAAATAGGACTTGGGATCGCCCAAACCATAAATCGATGAGACCGTAGCCACGACGATAACATCGGAACGCTCCATCAGCGCCTTGGTCGCCGATAGACGCATCTGTTCAACGTGGGAGTTGATCGAGGCATCCTTTTCGATAAAAGTATCCGACGATGGCACATAGGCCTCGGGCTGGTAGTAATCGTAATAAGAAACGAAATATTCAACCGCATTGTTCGGAAAAAATCCTTTGAACTCACCATATAACTGAGCTGCAAGGGTTTTGTTGTGTGCCAACACAATGGTCGGCCGCTGCACCGCCTCGATGACCTTGGCGACGGTGAAGGTTTTGCCTGACCCGGTAACGCCCAGCAATGTCTGCGATGCTAAGCCGTTGTTCAGACCTTCAACCAAGCCGGCGATGGCCTCGGGTTGATCGCCCGCCGGGACGTAGTCACTGACCACGTCAAAGCGCCGCATGGCCGCGTCTTTTTCGGCACTCAACACGGACCTATGCCCGAGACCTTTGCGGCGGCGCAGAGTTTGGAAAAATAGGCTGAGTTTTTATTCTCTAAACTCGCGATGAGTCCCTCCACCGACCGGTCCTCGACCAACTCGCGAAAACTGTGCTTTTTAACACCAACATAGGTAATACCCTTGAAGCGCACATCGACGGTGACCCAACGATCATCCGACCCGCGCTTGACCATTAGGTCGAGATACAAATCGGGGAGTAATTTAGAATTCAGTACTAACTGCACCCAACCTCGGGAGCCGCGCTGATTGACCAACACATCGTGTACTGCAAACGTCTGACCATCGTAATATTTGAGGCCCTCAAACGCATAACGACGCAGAGTGCTTTCGACCGCTGCAGCAAGCGTCTGCGCACGCGGTTGACTTAATTGTGCGTACATCGTTTTTCCAATCAGGGCGCGGGTCGTCGAGGCAACATCCCACAACGGTGCCATGTGGGTATTTAGATAGCGATCATAGGCGATGGGATCAACTCGATAACGATCGGCATTTTTAACCAACTCGGCGCTCGCCGCCGACACCCTCGCATGGTACTCGCTTTTGAGTTCAGCCGCCCACTGCGGCTGCGCAGCCTTACTTTGATCGGCTAACGCCGGCGATCCCGAGCCAAAAAAGAACACCAGCGCGAGCAACACGGCCGCTCGACGAAGCCGCAACAACACCCATGCAAAAGGCACCGCTATAACGAAACATAAAAACAAAAAAGCTAAAACCACCAAAGATACAGCCACACAAAGATCTGATTATCAGTATAACGCTTAACGGCGGCAATCGGATTGCTATCAAGATATTTTTCCTCGACGTTAGTCAGGCGAGAAATCACCGCCCGCCCACTGCAACGCGCAGGGGGCGAGATGCCCTAGATGGCCAGCGCCCATAAAAACCCAATGCCCGCACTAAATGCCCATACTATAAACCTTTGGAGCAGGCCTCTAAGGGTCTGACGGCACGGTGTTTTACCCAGCCATCAAGTATCCACAACAAACCTCAAACACCAAGCAGAATAGGTTGACTCGACACACGCTCAGCCCTAAAATGGCCAACCTTAAAGAGACGCCGTTCCGCCTTAGCTCAGTTGGTAGAGCAAATGACTGTTAATCATTGGGTCGCTGGTTCGAGCCCAGCAGGCGGAGCCAATTATTCCTCTTAAAACACGTTGCATAAACCGCCGTAAAATCTTCAATAAAAAAGTCATGATAGGCGCTAACTGCGCATATATGTGAGGGCGACGAATACGATGTCAAACAAACCGTTTGCGTATAACATCCCATGCATAGATGATAGCAACGTGACCCACAGCGGCGCATGTCAAAGTCGCAACCACGCCAGCACCCCTCCTTTTTAGCGCTGAAGTGCAGGTTTAGCGCTAAAGTGCAGGGCGAAGACCGGCTTAATATCCTAATATAAAAAAAAGTTATTCGCGATTGCGTCCACGGAGGACAGATTGACGACGATATATTACTTCCGCCCCCTTTACCCTTTCCTGGTCGGATGGGCCTTACTCCTGTCGACATCGACGTTCCATCATCTCGGTCTTGTCAATGGGTTGGGTCAATTGGCGCTATTTAGCATGGTCGTCTGCGTGCCTATCTGGCGCACCGGCCGCATGAGCTACGTCGATATCGGTTGGCCCTGGGGTTTGGTTTTGCTGGGCGGCCTCAGCTACTGGCTCAGCGATGGCTATTGGGCCCGATCCTTGGCAGTCAGTGCGGTGCTCGTTGCCATCGGGATGCGGATGGGCTTGGGCGCGCTGAAAATGTGGCGATTGGGTCTGTTAGAGAGGGAGTTCCCGCGTTACCAATATCAACGCCTGCGCTGGCAGAGAGATGGCAAGACCAATGTGGCGCTGGCGCTGCAAGTCGATGCCACTTCTCAGGGCTTGGCCAATGCGTCCTTTTTAGCACTCCCAATTTTTATCATCGCCTCAAACAGAAGTACAGAATTTGCGCCGCTCGAACTGGTGGGCCTGACAATATGGCTACTGGCATTCGGCTTGGAGACCGTCGCAGACTTGCAAAAAATCCGCTTTTTGCGCGAGATGAAACAGGCAGGGAAATCGCGTCAGGTCTGCAATGTCGGGCTATGGCGCTACTCTAGGCACCCCAATTATTTTTATGAATGGATGGTTTGGAACGGCCTGATCATTGCTGCGCTGCCATCGTGGTTGGCATTGCGGGGTACTGAACACATCATGCTCTGGCTGTTGCTAGGAGCCGGTCTATTGTTTACCTCGCGAGTGATGTACAGCACCTTGGTATACGTCACCGGTGCGGTGCCGTCAGAGTATTACTCGCGGCAAAAAAGGCCCGATTACGAAGCCTACCAACAGCGCACAAATCGCTTTTTCCCGGGCCCGCAACGTCCGCCCCAGTGAGGTAATCCCACCGGAGGGAAAAGTACCGAGGTCATACCCTTGCCTGTCAACGAGCGTAATCGACAGCGCTTACATCGCTGCAGCGGTTTATTGGCTGGCACCCATAGAGCGACAACTCAGCGATTGCGTTACCGGCCGCTTGTATTACCGGCTGTGAGCACAAAAAGTGGGGTACAAAAAATGATCTATGGCGCGCGCTGCCAAGCTTTCGTCTGATATAAAAACCCAACGTAACCGCGAACAAAAAGCGTGCCGTCATCTAACCAAACGCGCGCACGGTGTGTGCTGCCAGTTTTTGGGTCAAATAGGGTTCCTTTGCGCCAGATCTGTTTTTTTAGAGTTAACCCATTAATCACCTGCATACCGATAACTGGCTTACCAAGTAAATCACCCTTACAGGCGACACAGGCTGGATTCGGCTCGGAGATATTGTGTAATTCGAACACATTTGCGTACAGTTTACCGTCATCAACCCGCACTGCAACCGTGGACTCAAGCTCACCGTCGTCATCAAAGGTATGCCACAGGCCCGATGGATCGGGGGTACTTTTAGCTAGCGCGTTCAGCGACAGCAACAACGTAAAAAAAATCAGCGATGCCTGCATGATCCTTTGGTCTCCAGTAATTTAGCCGCTATTGATACTAAGCGCCCATCGCGGCAGTGGGTGACGTTGCCTTTAACCCAACATTTAAAACGAATTCTTTACTCTAAATAAAAGGCAGCAAGATTGATAGTCTTAAGCCAATCCTGAGTCAAGTGACAACAGCCTTGAGCTAAGTAAAAACAGCCTTGAGCCAAGTAAAAACAGCCTTGAGCCAAGTGACAGCCTTGAGCCAACCTTGAGCCAAGTGACAGCCTT
>CAJIZO010000129.1 GCA_905181995.1 Flavobacteriaceae bacterium TMED48 | reverse complement strand
TCGCCCTCGGCGTGCTGTTCGGTCAGGGAATAATCGGAATCCCTAAAATAATAATTGACGCGTTTTAACCAGCGATTGTTGACCAGATAGGCGCCCTCCAGATTAAAAACGTCAGATTCAGTCGTGGAAAATATCCGCTCTCCCTCATGCGGCTCTTCTATTACGTGCTCATCTCCATGCTCACCGTCGTGTTCATCTCCATGCGGGTCACCGTGAAAAGGGATTCCGTAAAGACTCTCGACCTTGTTGACAGATACCCCGAAATACCCCTTGTCGCCGGTTTTGGAGATACCCAGTCTTTTTGAGGTTGACTCAAAGTCTGAATTAGCTAGGTTATCCAAACTTTGCTGGTGCTCTTTATGGTCGTCATCTTCATGGCCTTCATCTTCATGGTGTTCGTCGTCATGATGTTCGTCGTCATGATGCGGGTCTGCGTCGGGCTCCTCCTCGTAATCAAGCAGCGCTCCGATTGGAACGTCGAAATCGTCGAACTGCGAGTCCTTGAAGGCAAAGCTGACATTTAAGCCGCCGACAGTATTCTCATAAGACAGCTGGTGGGCGTCGCCATCGTTGACCGATTGACGCTCTAAGCCCAGTCTAAACGTCGGCGTTGTAAAGTCCTCTCTGGCGATTGTTTTATCGACCACATTGATAATGCCACCGATCGACCCGTTCGCGTGCAGCAGCGAAGAAGGGCCCCGAACCACCTCAATTTGTTGCACGTTATTCATATCGATATCATTGATATGATCGCCCCCAAGTCCAGAGACGTCTCTTACCGCCATGCCATTATTCAGTACCTTGACGCGGTCGCCCGACATGCCCCTGATCACCGGTTGGCCAACCGCCGAGCCGTAATCGGTGGACGCCACGCCCAGCAGTGAGTCCAGCGATTCACCGAGACTTTGGGTCGCAGCATTTGTGACATCATCTGCGCTCACCACGTGCAGTGGCCTTTCGTTGGCGCCGACTGTTTGATGCACATAGGCAGAGGTCACGATAACTTCCTCGATCGAATCGGCACGCGAGGACGCACCTGAAGTTGTAGCGCCATTGATTGGCACCGACCCGGGGGAGTTGGCTAGCACCGGCAAACTGAAACACGCAAACACCCATGCGAACATAGGCGACAAAAACGAAACATTCATTTAAACGAACCCTTAAATTTGCTAACTAGACGGTAAAGTAGCGAATGACTAGACGATCGATTAGACAGGGGGGGCTCGCGCGTAAAATAGATGGTGACGGTGACGGGCTAGATTGTTGACCGCAAGGTCTGGGTGGGACGCGCGGGCAGTCGCCAACGGTTTGAAGTTCAACGCGCCATGATCGGCGAGTGAATCGTATGTCTGACAGCACTGACAGTCGACAAGCGCTGCTGAATCGCCCAGCGCGTGATCAATATGCACAGTCGCATGCAGCGACAAATTGACCATCGCTAGCAGACAGGCCAAACACATCAGTCTGATCAGGAAATTCATCGGCGAGAGCCTAGTCTTTGATATTTGAGCTGTCAACCTACGCAAAACAGACCTTCGATCGAAAAACCTGCGGTTTTTAACGATTATTCAGATAACCTTAGCCGGGTAAATCTGCGAAATGCCAATAGCGCGTGCCCTGCAAATGGTGTTCGGGTTCGACCATGGCAGCCGCGAGCTTATCCGCCGCGACACTCCTGTAGCGGCTCAAACCACCGACAAAAATGGGCTCGACGACTTTAGCCAGGTGCTGCGCGATGCCCTCTAGCATCCGCCGTTGCTCGCGCGCGCCAGTCAAAAGGCCGGGGCGAAAAATATTGACCGCGGCAAAGCCCAGTCCCAACAGCGCGTCTTCAACCTCGCCCTTGGTGCGAAGATAAAAATTAGCCGATCCCGCATTGGCGCCCACAGATGACACCAAGGTCAGCATAGTCGCTCCCGACGCCCTCGCTCGCTCTGCCACCGCCACCGTATAATCGAGATCGACCTTTCGAAACGCAGCGCGACTGCCGGCGCGTCTGATAGTCGTACCCAGACAAACGTACAGATGTTGGCATGCAGGTATCTCAGCACCACCCATTAAGGCGTCAAAATCGACCAGCAATTGCTCGACGCCATCGGGGAAATCGGCCACCCGACGCCGGGTCAGCGCAATCACTGGCAAATGCTGCGCGGTCAATTGTTCGACTACATGGCGTCCTACCAAACCGGTGGAGCCGACTACCATCGCAGTGTTGCTAGCTTCAACCGCCATTTTTTACCCTCTGCCACGGCTGTTGCCGCACATCAATCCGCGTTACTAAAAAAATCAGCATAGTGCTGTTCGCGCTGACTTTTGACCATTCCCGCGGTCTCCTCAACAAAGCGATTGCGCGCTTCGCGGGTGGCCAGCACCCAGATACAAACGCTATCGCTACTGTGATAAATGGCTTTTAATTCATCATCCACGGCGCAAAGTTGTTGCGGAATTTCGGCTTTGATGCAGTACATTATTGGACTCCCTGTGGCGTTTTAGCGCCTGTAACCCGGCCATCCATTGGCGCGGGGCAAGCTCTGTTGGCATCGCATGACTCCCCTATATGACCGCTAAAGGGGGCCGAATGAGGCGTAGTCGTAATCTGTATCTAGCGCTAAGTTTAAGCGGTTATAGGAAGCGAAATCGCTTACCAAATGAATAATCTGAATGACACCCTTATTGCTCAAACCGATACTTTTAAGGCCCTCAACATCGGCATCGGTGATCGCTTCCGGCGTCACATTGACCTTGTCCGCGAACTGCATCAGCGTCTGCGTCCGCTGATCGCTAGCGGCTATCGCGCCCTGCGCCACCAACGCCTTGGCATAGGCCGCACCAGCGCCCAGACCGTCCGCCAGTATGGTGCAAAAGGCGCCAGTACAATAGGCGCAACCATTGCCCTTGGAAACAATAATACCGACGTGCTGGATTTCGCTCATACTCAGTTCGCAGCTATCCCACAGCGCTTTGGTAAAGCCGAGTTTGTGTTTCATCAACGCCGGATCGTTGAGTTCTACGGCGAAATGATTGGGCACTTTGCCCTCCATTTCGGTCACCCAAGCAAAAATCCCTTCAATCTCTGGATCGTTGATAGCATCGGGGTCAATCAGCGGTAATCTGGCCATGGCCTGTCCTTAAGTTCACATAAAACGTCGATGCTATAGTATTGGCCGCTGGTCAAATATTCAAATTCTGCACTCAGCGCGCCGAAACTGCAGTCAATAGTTTTAGCCATTATCGCAGCGCGATTGCCCCCGAAAAAATCACAACTCACGCAATCAGCGCACTTTGGAACAAAATGCGCTTTGCAATAGACAGCGCCATAGCCCGTCAATAGGTACTCAGATACCAAATGCCAAGGCTAAATACACCCCGCAGCTGACCTTGATTCCCGGCTATTTTCGGGTTTAAACATCTGCTTGGTAATTGCGCTCGGCACCTCAAAAAATATCGGCTTAAGCGCCAACTGAACACCCTAAGCCATTAACTCGGCAATCCCGGGGGAGGCATCGATATGTCGCTGACTGACATCGCGATGAATCGCCGCATACAGCGTATCGATCTGCGTGGCGGGCAAAAACAGAGCGCAAAATCCGCGATGCTCGGGTTCAAGCGCTAACCGCGCCGCGCCAATAAAGTGCGCCAAGAACAGTCGTGGATCCTCCAGACCCACCGAGATACGCAACGTAGTCGCGGCAATCCCCGCCTCGGCAAGGGCGCTCTCGGACAACTCCGAATGGGTCGTCATCGCCGGGCACAGAGCCAGCGAATTGGTCTGACCGAGACTCACCTGCATCCCCACTGCGGGTTCCAATGCATCCAAAAAGCGCTTAAAGAACGCTGGATTAACCGGCGGTCGGCCATCGCGACCCTCCATGTCGAGGGTAAACAATGGCGCGGGTAGTCCGAGGTACATATGCTCTGCCAACAGCGCGTGATTGGTATTTTCGGTAAGCACTGGGCAGGACACATTGATATCTGGATGGGCCGCCAATACCCGAGCCAGCAAAATGGTATTAATGGTCTTTTGCAGTATGCGCATCTCGTAGGTCTTGATACCGTTCAATACCTCAAACGCCTTATCCGCATCCAAAAAGCCGCCCTTAATGTAATACACGTTCCAAAATAAACTCTCATCCCAGTTGACGGTGCGTGGACTGCCATCCGGCCATGTCACGTCGGTACTGGTGTGCTTGGGTATAAACATATCTTCATTGCGACCAATCACCACACCGGCGGTGGTGGTGCCGGTGCCGGTCAATTCCTTGGTGTAGGAATGCACCACAAAATCCGGGCGCTGCATCCCATCACTGACTTTTAGCAACGGATGCAAAAATGGCGTACCCACGGTCGAGTCGACGATCACCCGGAAGCCTTTTTCATGGGCAATTCGACTGATACCCGGGACATCAAGAACATAGCCATGGGGGTTACAAGGGCTCTCGAGGTAAATAAAAACGTTGCGGCCCTCTGCCAGTCTGTCGGCATGGGTTACCATCAGTTCATCTAACGCAACAGCGAACGCCGAACCGTCGTAACCATCGAACCAACTCAATGCGATACCCAACTTGGATTCCTTGGCGTACCAATCGTGCAACAATTGATAGGATCCTCCGTAGATGTTGCGCGATGCCAAAACAATATCATCGCGATTCACCAAATGACTCATGATGCCGTCAATGGCTGCCATACCCGAGTTAAAATTCCACGCCATGTATCTGTTGGCCTCGGCGCCGCACTCGATATCGACGATGTGGTTGGCAAGACTCACCGAGGTCGGATTCATCAATCGTGAATAAATATCGTGCAGTGGTTCGCGGCCACAAAAAGCGTCTTCTACCCATTCGGTGCAGGCAAATAAATAGGTGGCTGTCCGAGTAATCACCGGCGTTGCAGAAAAAATCGCGGCAACATTATCAAACAACGGATAGGCACCCTTAGTCGCGAATCCCGGTTGATCGGTGGTGATCGATTGATAGGATGCACGCAATGGGTTTTGTAGCGTATCGAGGATTTTGGCCAACTGGAAACTAATGAATCGCTTGGCGTTAAACCACGCAATGCGGTCTTGCCGATCGATAGTGGCGAGGCCATCGATGGTTATTTTCCACAGATCATGGGTCGCCTGATTAGCCTCGTAAAGCCGACTGGCGAGTTCTACCATGGCTACGCCAAAGTCGCTGTCGGGATCGATACCAAAGTGGTGCGCCTGTTCAATCGCCAAATGCTGTGCACTATCGACATCGGTGGTATTGCGCAGCGGGCTCAGTTGTCGTCGCTCTTCAATCGCCATAAGGAAATCTTCCAAAATTATTTTAGATAACCTTAGCACCTATTAAACAGTCATATTATCCAAATTCTGCTACAATAAAGCCCAAAATTAGAGGAAATCACTAAATTTAACCATGGATAATCTAGATGTTAAAATCCTACGCGAACTGCAACGCAACGCGCGCATTACCAACCAAGAATTGAGTGAGCGCGTCAGTCTATCGCCGACACCTTGTTCACGACGGGTCAAGCTATTGGAGCAGGCAGGCGTGGTGAAAGGCTATAGCGCCATCATCGATCCAGAACCCTACGGTCTGCCAGTGATGGCCTTTGTGACCGTGCGGTTGGCAAAACAGGCGGAGCACGAAATCGCCACCTTCGAAGCAGCGATTTTGCAATTGGACCAGGTAACTGCCTGTTATTTGATGTCCGGTCGCCAAGACTATTTACTGCAGGTGTATGCCACCTCGCTAAAAGATTACGAGGCCTTTGTACGCAGTAAACTGACGCGGGTTATCGGCATCGCCGAAATAGAAACCCACTTCGCCTTTGGTCAGGTCAAGCGCTCGCAGCTCTTACCAGAGCCCAGAATCGGCTAGCTTGCGATTGACCTTGCGGATGTTTCGCTAGTCTTTGTGTGGTTCAACCAAGAATTTTTCGCCGGTCGCCTGCCGCGCATAAGCCCTGATAATTTCTGGCTGCAGCATCTCCTGAAAGGAAATATGTCGACTGTAGTGGCTGGCAAAGGTGGTGTGAATTTCGCTCGCCACCCGCGCGCGCATCTGTTGGAATGTTTGCATACCAAAACGCCCAATCATCGGCGTGAGTAACCAACCCCCGAGTCCCCACTGCATTCCATAGGCGCGATTGAGTACCGTCGGCGTGGGATCTAAGCCACCATATATATAGACCTGCTTGTGGGTGTCTGAACCATAGCGGCTGTATTCGCCCGCGGCTTTGTTGGCCGCCACCTCCATACCAGACAAGATCTGCCCGACCAACTTACCACCATTACCGCCACCCGTCGCATCAAAACCCAAGGTGGCGCCAGTGGCTACCAGAGCCTCGATCAAACTCGGCATAAAATTCTCATCGCTGGTATTGCAGACGTACTCGGCACCCAAATTCTTGAGCAAGTCGACCTGCTCAGATTTGCGCACGATATTGACCAGAGGAACGCCGCCATCGCGACAAATTTTGACCAGCATTTGACCGAGATTAGAGGCCGCGGCGGTGTGCACCAGAGCGCTGTGATTCTCAAGCTTCATGGTCTCGACAAAGCCCAGCGCCGTCAGTGGGTTGACGAACGAGGACGCGGCTTGCGCAGGCGTGGTTCCGGCCTCCATAACCAGGCAATTTTTCGCCGGAAGACATCGGTAACCCGCGTACATACCGCCACCGGCAACACCGACCGTGTTACCGACTAATTCCGTTGCGCCTTCGCCTGCGGCCTCGACCACGCCACTGCCCTCGTTGCCCGCCGGCATTGACTGCCCCACTCTGGCCGTCATAGTGCGCATAAACTGCTCGTGAATTTTCATGCTGGCGACGGTTTCGTCGCCGGAACCTGTGACCTCAAGGGTATCCAAATCCGCCGCAAAGCTGATCAACAACCCCAGATCAGATGGATTGATCGGCGCGGCTTCAACCCTGATCAATACCTCACCCTCTTTTGGTACAGGTTTTTCAACCCGAGCGATGGAGAGTTGAATGCTGCCATCGCCGGTCACGGTTGAACGTATTTCTTTGGTCATGTCACTGCCCATAGGATTTTTCCTCAGTTATATAGTTATGTAGTTATATGGTTATATGGTTATATGGTTATAGGTATGGTGTCAGATATAGTTATAAAAATGAAAAAATCAAGGCCCTGTAATTGAACCCTTTGTTGCTATGCACTGAATCGCCGCTTTGCGCAAAGTGCGATCCCCTCAACACTGCGCTGCGATGTGCTGGGTAGATTAGCCCTATCGGCAACCAAAAAACCTCGCAACATAAGCCCACAAAAACCATCATAGCCCAATGGGTGATTGCAATTGGTCAATGACTGCCTTGCAGAAAAACAGTGCCTTTTATTCGCTCGCCGTCGAACGAACGGCGTTAAATCAGTCCCGCGGCGCTGATGCTAAACTCGGCGACGCCAACCGACATCGGGTTGACAGCGCGGGCAGGGTGCCGCGCATGCGAGAGGGTCGCAGGCAATTATTTTAGCTCGCCATGGCGGTAAAAAAATCATCCCGCAAAATGGCGACGATCGATCGCGGCAACGGACCAACTCTGTCGTGCATCCGCGCGATATTAAGCGGCATTATCAATACTATGCCGGCTTAAAAATGAGCCGCTATTTAGTGGCTCGCTGTGCCTCACCACAGGTTTTTGTGGCGGTCGGTATCTGACAACTAAACGCATTTTGTAGTTGCCTAGGGGGCATATTTTTATTTAATAATAAGGCCAATAAAATGCGCGCCTTTGGGGGCGAGAGCCCGAGCGACGCCACACTGCCAAGGCGATCATCGTCAACCTCAATATTTCGCGAGACATGGCCCATGGGTACCTGCGATGCGCGCACCACGATTCCCCCAGCATCGACATACTGCGTCAGATAGCCATGCATAGACGACGGGAAGTTGCCGTTGCCGACGCCCGCTATCACCAGCCCCTTACCCACCAAAGCGAGCGCATCTTTGTAGTGCTGCGACGACAAAGCGGGATACACCGCCATAACAGAGACATCCGCAATGCGGTCGATATCGGCTATGCCAAAGAGGCTCTCGGCATCATTGCCTCTTACTGGTGGGTGAAAAAACACGACCTCGTTTTTGACCAATTCTCCAGCAAAGCCGCCGTTCGTTGGCTTGAACGTGCCCAATGACTCGGTATGTTGTTTAAAGGCATTGCGGGCCTCGAGAATGTTAGAATCCATAACGATCAGTGCGCCGCGGTGGCTCGCTTCGGCGGATGCGGCAACCGCAACGGCATCGAGTAAGTTTTGCGGGCCATCGGCGCTGCGGTGGTCTGCTGGGCGCATTGCGCCAACAAAAATCAATGGTTTCCCCGAGGGAAATAATAAATCGAAAAGAAACGCAGAATCGACCAAGGTGTCGGTACCGTGGGTGACCACAATGGCGGTTATTTTTTCATCTTTTTTGGCTTTATCAATCGCACGATAGAGGTTCTTCCAGACGCTGATATTCATATCTTGACTGCCAATGCTGGCCACCTGTTGCCAAGATATTTTCGCGTAACCCTCAATTTCGGGAATTGCAGCGATCAAGGTATCAATCGGCAGAGCACCCGATGTATAGCCGCTCGATGGCAAGCTCTTTCCGGCGATGGTGCCGCCGGTGGCGAGGATTTGAATGTGTTCCTGCGCGGCGGCATTGGCACCCAATATCGACACCAGCGCCATGGCGAGTAATAATTTAATCATAGTGCAACCTTCCCTCAAGCTGATCCATAACATCCGTGTTTTACTCGGTTAACTGATGACCAATAAAACCGAGCAGCGGCACATTGTTGCGCCATCGCCGTTAACTGGTGAACGGCAAGCGGTCTAAATCAACGTTGCCGCCAGAAATAATGATACCGATACGTCGCTTCTGAAACGCCGCCTTGTGTTTGACTAAAGCTGCTAGAGCAACCGCCGCCGAAGGTTCGGCGACTATTTTTAAACGCTCCCAGATCAAGCGCATGGCATCGACGATTTCGCTTTCCTGGACGCGAATAATCTTTTCAACATATTTTTGAATCACCGGAAAATTTTGATCACCCAACTCAGTTTTTAAGCCATCAGCCAAGGTGTTTGTCGAGGTATTGGATTCAATAACACCGCTCTTCAGTGACCGGTAGGCATCATCTACGGCGAAGGGTTCGCCACCAAAAACTCGGCACTCAGGTGCAAGATGATGGGCTGACAGCGCGGTGCCGGCGATTAAACCGCCACCGCCAACCGGCGTGAAAATAACCTCTAAGTCGGGGTGTTCTGCCAACAACTCGACGCAAGCGGTGCCCTGACCAAGAATAACGTTCATATCATTCGACGGGTGGATAAATGTCGCCTGGTGCCGTTGACCAACGATTTTCGCGGCATGCTCGCGCGCTTTAAGCGTAGGTTGGCACTCAATAATTTCACCGCCATACCCTACCACTGCGTCTTTTTTGACTTGGGGGGCCGTGGTTGGCATGACGATAAACGACTTGACCCCTAAATTGTAGGCGGCCAGCGCCAGTGCCTGGGCAAAATTACCCGAGGAGTGGGTCACCACGCCATTGTCTTTTTGCGCACTGGATAATTGCAGTATGGCATTGGTTGCCCCACGCATTTTGAAAGCGCCCATTTTTTGAAAGTTTTCACATTTAAAAACCACCTGCGCACCAACGATGTCGTTGATTAGCCTCGAACTCAGCACCGGCGTATGATGAACGAGCGATTTAATCCGCTGATGCGCGGCGAGAACCTCTTCTTTGCTAGGTATTTCAATCACCCTGTATCGCCTTGACTTCCACCTCGATCAAACAGCCAAAATGCAGTTCGCGGGTAGGTACAATACATCGAGCCGGTTTGTGCTGTGCAAAAAATACGCTGTACCGTTCGTTCACAGCGTCCCAAAGCTCGACGCTGGGAATATACAGCCGCACTTGCAAGACTTTATTTTTGTCGCTGTTGGCCGCCAGCAATATGGTTTCAACATTTTTAAATACCAGGTCCGTTTGCGCCTCAATGGTTTCTGGTATTTGTTTAGTGAGCGGATCGATCGGCAACTGTCCCGACAAATAGAGAATCCCGCCATGGGCGATACATTGCGAATAATGCCCATTACTTGGCGGCATCTGTGGATTGTTTATTATTTGCATATTAAAAATAGTTTCCCGTGGCTAGCTGTTATGGGTGAGGGCTACCTGGGTTTGAGGTAGCCGTAAATTGTATTGATTTTGCGTCGATAACCCCCGCCACTCCATCATCGCGGCGAGTAATTTTGCGTGACTCCTGACATCGGTGATGACGCCGAATCCCGCAGAGAACTCGCGCCCCCTAAATGGCGGCTCCGACGGTTGGTAATTGTCGTCATAGCCCGCCGGCAAATGGGGCATAAGCGAATCACTAAATCGGTAAAACAGCCGGCCACCAACAATCAGGGGGATTAATGACTCGACCATTAGGTTGCCGAACTCTGGCATGCTGAGGTCTAGTTTATGAGCAATCATTTCTGCCCATACTTGATAACTGTCAAACGCCTCATAGCTATGGGCGCTGCCGGGTTCAAAGCTTATCCCTCTGACTTGGCTACCATCAAGCAGGGCGATGTGCTCATGTTGCTCGATCGGTTTGACCACCATGCACGAGGACAACATTGCCAACCACATCACGATGCGCGGATAATTTTTAATTTTT
>CAJIZO010000128.1 GCA_905181995.1 Flavobacteriaceae bacterium TMED48 | reverse complement strand
GCGGTAGGTTTTCGGTAAACCATTGGTTGGCCGCGAGGGTATGCGCGCTCGATCCCGTCGATCTCGGGTCGTCGTTGGGCGCACTGGGCCGATCGCTGCAGCCACTTATAACACCGCACAAAAGCATACACCAAGACGCAGCGAACCGAGTCCTACAGCGCGCCTTGCCCATCATCTGCAACTTTGCCGGTACCCTTAATCGAGAGTCGTTGAGATTAATCATTACTGTCCGCTCGCGTTTGCAATAAACCAAGATCATGAATTATGTAATACTCGCCGCGCATCGACAAAATGCCTTGTTCAGTCCACTCGCGAAGTACCTTATTCACCCGTTGCCGAGAGCCGCGAATCAACCGAGCCAAGTCATTTTGGCTCAACTGAAACGCTAACAAGGTCCCCCCATCAAGCGGCTGCCCATAGCGTGACAACAACTTCAGCAAGCGCTGTGCCAACCGCGAACTCAGAGAGTCAAACAGCGCCGCGTCCAGCACGCCATAAATTTTTCTGGAGCGCCGTAGACCACTGTAGAACAAGTTTTTGTAGACCACTGGATAACTCTCTGCGACCTTAAAAACGGCAGCTCGGGGCAACAGCATAACATCGGCATCGGCTTGTACACGCGCCTCTTGAATGCGCGTACCATCGGGTTCCAATGACGCTTCACCCAACCAATATAAGGGTTCAAGTTCGGTGAGCGCGAACTCCTGTCCGAGTCGACCGATGATCGAAAGCCGCACGCGACCAGATAAAAGGCAGTACAGCGAAGAGGTTTTATCACCCATTTTATTCAGTCGTTGCGAGGCTTTGATATGGCGTATCTGAGCCGCATCGGCAAGTTCTGCCAAACCATCGTCTGCCACTCCCGCAAACCAGTCGGACGCTTTGAGAATATTAAATATATCGTATCCAAGACTAGGTACAGTTCTCAAGACAACTCCACGGCGACGCTATAAATCGATAGATAGAGTAAACACTACTATCCGTTAAGAGTTAAATCGCGCTAAAACAAGCGCGAATAAGATACCGGTAAAAGTCGGCTCAACCAATCGAACCAACCAGCACCGCGCCCTACATGTATTTTTATTTTACCTTTAGTCACACCCACTAGTATATCGGTAGCCGCTTGTTCCGCCGAGGTATAAAACCAAGCTTGCATTTTTTCGCATTCGAGCACTTGTGTGCTCTCGCTCTTGGCATACAACACCCCCTTTGGCGCGCTACGCAATCGCGGTTTTAACGTCCGCAGGCAAGGCACAGGCAACCTGAATATTGTTTCCCAAATATGCCACCGCTTGCCGCAGAGCGTCACTAAAACCACGCACCGCAAATTTAAATGCGCACCAGGCGCGCGGCATCGGCGAGGCGATGAGTCGGTAGCCACTGGATGCGTTAATGGCACAATCGGCAGTGCTCGCTTCATCAGCGGCAAAAACCCCTTGCACCCATGCACCACACCCAGTAATTGATCTCAAATACCCTGCGCATATCGCCTAGCGAGGCGTCTTTAAAGAGCCCCCAAACGCTATCCTGCATTGTTGAACAACAAATTAACCGGGCCATGTTTGGCGCTCACTTGCCCGGCAAACCGTTGCATAGCTAGAGAGTTCGATACGTCGACCACCTAGGTCGACGGTTGCACTCTAATCGCGTCTTGGCGATCGGTTATAGGTACCCCTGGTGCCCTAACGCCCCACCATCCATGTCTGCCAGCGCCAAATGGCAGCCTCGCTGTGCTAGCTGAAAGGCAAGCGCTCGACCAATACCAGAGCCTGCGCCGGCAATCAGCGCCACCCTTTTAACGCAACTCTTCACAATCTGCCCACGCCCCAATAATCTAAAGGAAATTTTCTAAACCGCCGCCCGAAGCGCCAATGCATTCGGGCTACAGCTCCTCGACAGGTGGAGCTAACGCTTGGATCCCAGTCGTTCTAAGCGACCTCAAAGAGTCCAGCAGCGCCCATACCGCCGCCAACGCACATGGTGATGACCACATATTTTTCGCCGCGACGCTTGCCTTCCATCAAGGCGTGCATAACCATCCGCGCACCGCTCATGCCAAACGGATGCCCAATCGAAATAGAGCCACCGTTGACGTTTAAGCGCTCCATCGGGATACCCAGCTTGTCACGGCAGTAGAGTACCTGAACCGCAAAGGCTTCGTTTAGCTCCCACAGGCCAATATCGTCCATTTTAAGGCCATTGCGCTGCAGTAATTTAGGGATAGCATAAATTGGCCCAATGCCCATTTCATCGGGTTCACAACCGGCCACTGCCATACCGCGATAAATACCCAGCGGTTCGAGGTTGCGCTGTGATGCCGTGGTGCCATTCATCAGTACCACCGCTGCCGCACCGTCTGACAATTGGGAGGCATTGCCAGCGGTGATCGTGCCGCCATTGCGCACCGCATTCAAGCTCGACAAATTATCGATAGAGGTTCCCGGACGATTGCCCTCATCCTTTGTCAGGGTGACGCGCTCTTCGCTGATTTCTCCAGTTTCACGGTTGGTGACCAGTTTTGTCGCAGTCACTGGGACAATCTCATCGGCGAACAATCCTGCCTGTTGAGCGGCAGCCGTGCGCGCCTGAGAAATCACCGCATACTCGTCCTGACTCTGCCGAGAAATACTGTAGCGGTTAGCCACCGTCTCGGCAGTATCTAGCATCGGCATATGAATCAATGGCGCATGCTTCAGGGCCAATGGATCGGCTACTCTATGGGCGTTAAAGTGTTCGTTTTGAATCAAGCTAATACTTTCACAACCGCCTGCCACAACAACCTCTGCACCGTCGTTCGTGATGTTGTTTGCACCAATAGAGATCGCCATTAATCCTGAAGAACATTGACGGTCGACGGTCATACCGGCGACTGACATCGGCAGACCAGACGCCACGGCGGCCTGACGACCTAGATTCATCGTTTGGGTGCCCTGCTGCATCGCAGCGCCTAAGATACAATCATCGATCTCTGCCGGGTCGACACCGGCGCGATCTATCGCCGCTTTAATTGCATGGGAACTCATGGATGGTGATTCGAGATTATTGAATGCACCGCGAAATGCTCTGCCAATTGGGGTGCGAGCTGCCGAGACAATTACTGCTTCTTTCATAACAAGGTCCTTGTTTGGTAATAGGTTAAAAAGCGCCGGTCAAGCGCGCTACGCACTGAGTGCCGCCATTGCTTTGGATAAGAATTTTTCGGTTTGTTTACTGCCCGACTCGAGCGGCTGATGGTTCGAGGTATCCATAACCTCATCCCATCTGGCGAGAATAGCCTCTGGGTTTTGCTGGTCTTTTGACATAAAGATACCGTCGGTCTCGAACATATTGGCTTTTGCATAACCTCCAGCACCAGCGCAAAGAATCGTTCTCGTCGGCGCTTTTTCATCGCATAAAATCAACGCTCCTGCGGTCACAGATTCTGCCGTCAACAAAGACAATACCTCTGCCGGCATCAGGTCTTCGGTCATTCGGGTTCCAGCGGTTGGCGATAGAGCATTGACATGAATATTGTTCTTACCACCCTCGAGCACCAGCGTATTCATAAAGCCCAACACCGCCATTTTAGCCGCACCATAGTTGGTCTGCCCAAAATTTCCGTACATACCACTCGACGAGGTGGTCATCACAATACGCCCATAGTTCTGCTCGCGCATGATTGCCCACACCGCTTTGGTGCAGTTGACCGAGCCCATAAGATGCACGTCCATAACCAATTGAAAATCCGCCAAATCCATTTTCGCAAATGACTTGTCGCGCAAAATTCCGGCATTGTTAAGCAAGATATCCACCCTGCCCCACTCGCTCATAGCCTGCGAAACCATATCCTCTACTTGATCGAATTTAGCGACGTTGGCGCCATGGGCAAATGCCTGCCCTCCCGCTGCCACAATCAACTCAACCACCTCATCAGCGGCCTTAGACGAAGTGCCCGTCCCATCCCGCGCGCCACCAAGATCATTCACCACCACCTTGGCTCCGCGCTCAGCCAATGCCAGCGCATGGGAACGTCCCAAACCATTGCCCGCTCCAGTGACGATTGCCACTCTCCCCGAAAAATCAATACTCATAATTACCTCGCTCATCTGCTATTTCGTTATTAGTGTTGACGGGAGTGCTTACTTGACCATCTGCACGCCCAACCACTCGGCGACCAGTGCCGGTTTATCACCGCCCTCTATCTCTACCGTGACCTCAGTTTTAAAATCAAACTGGCCAGGTCGTTTTTCGTTGATTTCGAGAACTTTTGCGTGACAGCGAATGCGGCTCCCAACGCGCACAGGTGCCACGAAGCGAACCTTGTCAAAGCCTTTATTGATACCCATCGAGAAGCCCTCGATAAATGGACTATAGCTCGCAGAGAAATGCGATAGCATAGACAGCGTCAAAAATCCGTGGGCGATAGTGCCACCAAAGGGCGTTTTAGCTGCGGCTACTGGATCGATATGGATAAACTGGCGGTCCAGCGTGCACTCGGCAAAACCGTCGACCTGCTGCTGGGTCACTTCAAACCAATCGGTGGGCTCGCAAACATAGCCAATATACTGTTCGATTTCCGCTCTTTTGATCATTGTAGGCATAAAAAATTCCTCTCAGTGTAGGCTCTGATAAAACAGAAATGTAGGTTCTGGTAAAACAGAACGATGGATCAGCCAAATCCCGTCGTGTTGACACGACGGTATACAAAAAACACCAGACGAAGTGTGATCGACTTCACAGCGCTTGACCACGACATCTAATGTCTAGTTACGTTGTCGTCTGCTTACGGCTTTTTTAATGGCAGTTGTGCTCGACACCCGGGATGACTACCATACCCCACTAAATTAATATGCGCAGGAAACGCCGCCTAGCTATGCGAGATTCTGACCCACCCTTTGCCTTTGCTCGCTTCTTGAAGTTTTGGCGCTCGGTGCATACTATCAGTCAAGAATATCTCGCCACACTGATCAACGTATCCCCACGACATATTAGCCGCCTCGAAAATGGTATCAGTCGACCCAGCCTGAGAATGGTCAATGAAATTTCGGCCGCGCTATCGCTAGGGCAGAGAGATAGTAATCACCTGCTGATCGCCGCCGGATTTTTACCCAATATGGGTGAACTTGATTTTCATGCGCCCGAGTTAAATTGGCTGCGTAAGGCAATGAGGCTATCGCTCAAAGCGCTCGATCCGTATCCGGCGATGATCGTCGATGACTCCAATAACATATTGATGGTTAACCGAGGATGGGTGGGCTTCTACAGAAATAATATCAGCCAAGAAGTCCTCGATCGGGTGACCAATAACTATGAGTTCCTGTTTAGCCGCGATGGTGCCGGCATCTTTGTCAGTGGTTGGCAGGATATTCTAGCGGTTATATTGATGTCACTAGAGCAGAAAACACTCTTTAGCGACAACCCCCGCGACCGAGAGATGCGCGACCGGCTGGAAAAACACGAAAATGTGCCTGCAGATTGGCGTCAACGTGCGGCTAAACTGGAACCGATGTCGAGCTTCCGTCTTCAAATCGATCTCAACGGCGAATTAAAAAAATTTATTAGCGTCCACAGCACGATCAGTACCCAAGGATCAGCCGCGGTCTTGTCGGGCCCCAGCTTGCACATCAACACGCTGTATCCAGAGGACGAGACTTTAGATATGTGGCAATTTTACTCGGCGGATCTCAGTCACCCTCTGCTGATCGACTAGGCGTTAACCACATCGATCGTAACGCGCTGGGTAACAAGACCATCGACCATGGCCGCCAAGCACCATAACGCGCAGTTCCTGCCGCTGTTGTTCTTTGTTCTTTGTTCTTTGTTCTTCGGTCTTCGGTCTTCGGTCTTCGCAAGCTCGGCCGACCGGCACTTAAATGCAACTTGCTAGCGCACGTGTTAAAATTCAGACCGACGGGCTTTAGCAACGCGCCGAAGCGCTATACAAGCGACTTTTCGCTCGGCAAATAAAGACCCAAGCTAATGCCTGCTCGACCTAACTGAACAACCACCCAACTGATGTTTGATCGGATTTGACGTGCTGAAAAAAATTATAATTATTGCGCTCCCGGTGGCAATTCTCGGTTGGTTATTAGTCGCGCAAATCGATCATGACCGTCATGATCCAGCCGATCTCGAAGACATCAATAACGCACGAAAATCAGACCCGGCGTCGCTCAGAACTACAGAGTCGGGCCCTGTATTAGGTTTCAGCGACCTATATGACACCCATGCGTGGCTAGGCATCCCCTATGCCGCGCCGCCATTGCATGAACTTCGCTGGCGAGCCCCGCAGCCCGTCGCCAATTGGACCGAGTCGCTCGAAGCGCTTGAAGCGAGTTCGGCCTGCGTCCAGCCATCGGTCGCACCAGCCGGGGATCTCGGCACAGACGCCGGCATCGTCGGTAGTGAAGACTGTCTGTACTTAAACGTCTGGGCGCCCGTATCGGCTGCCGTCAATGCTGCGCAAATCGAGCAACAATTACCGGTCATGCTGTGGATACACGGCGGCGACAATAGCCTTGGCTCGGCGCAACGAGTCCGCGGGCATCGACTCGCAAGCGAACAACAGGTCGTCTTTGTATCGGTCAATTACCGCCTCGGATATCTGGGTTATTTTTCCCATCGAGCACTGCGCAACAGTGCCCTTAATCAACGCGATGCATCGGGTAATTTTGGCACTTTAGATATTATTGCGGCGCTCAACTGGGTACAGAAAAACATCGCCAATTTTGGTGGTGACAGCGACAACATTACGATATTCGGTGAGTCGTCCGGCGCACGTAATGTCGTCGCTCTACTGGCCTCACCGATCGCCGAGGGACTCTTTCACAAAGCCATTATCCAGAGCGGATCGCTGCGCACAGAGTCTACGCAAAGCGCAGAAAATTTTATCGACGACCCACAGCCCGGTCAAAACGCGAGTAGCAGCGAACTGATAGCACAATTACTGATTGATCTCGGCGCTGCCACCGACCGAAACGAAGCCAAAGCGGATATCGCCCAGATGAACGATGCTAGCTTGGTGGCTTTTCTTCGCACCCAAAGCGCGGCCGACATCCTTCGTGCAGCCTCGCACAACCGATTTTCCGATCGGCCCATGCCACAAGTGCCGCAGTTGATACGCGATGGCACAGTGCTTCCGGTGGAACCACTTTATGACGTTTTCGGGTATCCGACAAATTATAATAATGTGCCCGTCATTATCGGATCCAACCGCGACGAGGCAAAATCGTCCATGGCCCTAGAAGCTGATTATGTGCAGTGGCGGTTCGGCCTATGGCCACATATTTTAGATCCGCAAAACTACGCTACAATGGCCTCGCTGCGCTCCGCGCGCTCGCATTTGCTGGCCGTCGAGCAACCAGCGCGCCGTCTATCCAGCAGCCGGATAGACGTCGACGCAAGATCAAATATATTTACCTATCGCTTCGATTGGGATGAATTACCCTCCAACTGGATGCTCGACATGCCCCAGCTGATCGGCGCCGGACGTGCGGTAGAGATAGGTTTTGTTTTTGGTGACTTTGCGGTCGGCTCGGCCCTCGCCAATCGCTATTCACAACAACAGCGTCCCAATCGCGATGCTCTGTCGGCTGCAATCATGGATTATTGGGGCAACTTTGCGCATTCCGGATCACCCGCCATGGGCCGCTCGGGCACTCAACCACAGTGGCAACCCTGGACTCAAGACGGCGTCAATACCATGATTTTCGATAGCCCAAAAAGCCGCGGTTGGCGTATGCAAGAGCGCCGACTCAACGTCGCCGGCCTGACCCAGCAACTGCTTGACGAACCGAGCCTCACAGATCAACCAACGCGCTGCAAAATTTACCTCGAACTATTTTTAAACTCGGACCAAAGCAGCGATTATTGGCATCCTGTAAACTACCAGAACCTCCCGGGGGGAGGTTGCGAAAAGTATCCAAAACCACGGGTTATGCCAACCGATTAGAGGTTCCAAAAAGCCTCGCAATGAGCTTCTGTAAAAGCGCTTTAACGACAAACAGCACCCGATTAAAGCATAGACAATAATCGTTTAGACGCCTGTGATTTAAATGACAGTTATTTAAGAGGCCCTTATTTAACAGACAGCTATTTAAGAGAGCGTTATTTAAGAGGCAGCTATTTAACAGACCCTTTTTTAGCCGACAGTTACGTATAAAACCAACAATTAAAAGAAGGAGTTACCTTAAGGCTTCGGCCTGCATCGCGCCAACTGACGGCTTATTATGGCAATTAATGACACAGGCCCCCGATCCACAAAAGCTACACGCCAAAATGCCACAGCATCCATAGCCCGATAGCCCGATAGCCCCAAAAGCTGCGAAAGCTGCGAAAGCTGCGATTAATTAAAATGCATGCCCAGTCAGTTCAACCAAGTGAAAGCGCCAGATAACAATTTCAGCGCTGCCGAAAAATGGCCGGTATCGTGTTATACCGCAAGGCTGGCTAGATTCGCCGCGAGAATGCCTAAAGTGAGCAAAACGCTGGCTAGGTGGAGTCGCTTAAAGGTCTTTTCACGGCCCTCATCACGACTGTGATTAGTCGCCGGGATCAGTCCATAGGCAATAGCTGCCAAGGCCACGGTGACACCTGAAATGGCAATCAAGGCCGACTGTCCGACAATAATTGCCGCGACATTAGCGGTACCGCCAAGTACCGCTAGCAGGATAAAAAAGCGCGGGAATACCTTGCGTAAAAACGTTGAGCTATCCGCGCCAGACAGCGAGGTAAAAACGCTCGGCGCGACAATCGCAGTTTGAAAAATAATCGTACCGACAATCATGCCGCTGATTAGCACCGGAATATTATCCATAGTTTAATAATCCATCGAAGTAAATTTGCGTGAACGCTGACTGCAGATCAAAATAATTAGATTAACCGCGTCAAAAGCACTAGGCCAAGCACGGCACCGAGACTGTACAACGCAATTTTCCACAACGAAAACTGCCGCGTACTCCAATCGATACGATCATCCCGCTCGGTCTGGCTTTTCGAGGCTTTAAAGCGTCCCAAAAAAAGGAAGACAGCCAGTGATATGACGGCCATACCGCCAAATACCAGCGTATTCAGATCCACTAACGACTTCTCAATTTAGCCAGCAGACGAAGCATTTCTAGGTATAGCCAAATCAGCGTAACCATGAGTGAAAACGCGCCAAACCATTCCATGTACTGAGGCGCGCCCTGTTCTGCGCCCTGCTCAATAAAATCGAAGTCGAGCACTAGGTTGAGCGCCGCAATGGCCACCACAAAGAGACTAAAACCGATGCCGAAAAGTCCATTTGAATGGATAAAGCCAATGCTCGATCCAAACATATTCATCACCATACTGACTAGATAAAGTAATACAATCCCCATGGTCGCCGACACGATCATCAACCGAAAGTTCTCAGTCGGTTTGATGATGCCGGTCTTGTAGAGAAACAGCAGCGACGAAAGAGTACCCAGGGTGAGCCCGATAGCCTGAATCACAATACCTTGAAATTGCGCCTCATAAATGGCCGATATACCGCCCAAGAACAATCCCTGCAACAGCGCGTAGATCGGCGCCGTAATTCCCGACCAGTGCTTTTTAAAAATAGTCACCAAGGCAAAGATAAAGCCGCCGATTCCACCGACCATCATCAGCGGCATCACCGCCGCAGGATCATTGCTTTGAAAAAACAAATTCCACGTCCAAGACGCCGATAGCACCACCAAAAATAACAAGATACCGGTTTTGTTAACCGTACCCTCCAAAGTCATAGTCGGCATGTCTCTGGCGTTTGGGCCGGCATTCAGCGCAGCATCGCTAAAAGTTGCAGCGCTCAACGCCGGGTTACCCGAGCGACCAAATTTTTCCAACGCTTTGTGATTCGACATACTGGTGTTGATCCTCTTAAAAGTGATGTTATCGTAAATGCGCCCTGCTGGCCTCAGTATACGGTCTTGCTGAGCAATTGGGTATCGGCACAGGTACCAATTGCCACAATAAACAATACGCCCAAAGGCGGTAATATGGATGCCATGGAAGCGTCAACGTATCGCTGGCAGTAACCACTAAACGCCGACAAACACGCAGTGCAATCAGCTGTGTTTAACACCGCACTAATCGATTGATTAAAAAAACTGAAGCCTGCTAATAATGTGTTATTAATCTTTTATCGCCCCTACGTTATACTGGAATTCGATTTAATTAGCCATTGAGATAGCCATAATGAAAACCAGAATTACCGAATTATTCGCGATACAGCACCCTATCATTCAAGGCGGCATGCACTTCGTTGGCTATGCCGAACTTGCCGCGGCAGTGTCCAATGCCGGTGGCCTTGGCATCATTACAGCTCTCACTCAGGGAACCCCTGAAAAACTTACCGATGAGATCAAACGCTGTAACCAGATGACCGATAAGCCCTTTGGTGTCAACATGACCTTTCTGCCGACCCTTACCCCGCCAGATTATCCGGCCATGTTTCAAGCGGTTATCGATGGCGGCGTCAAAGTTGTCGAGACCGCCGGCAACAACCCTCAACAGTGGCTGCCAATGCTAAAAGATGCTGGGATCAAGGTCATTCATAAGTGCACAGCCGTGCGTCACGCGTTAAAAGCGCAAAAAATTGGTTGCGATGCGGTGTCGGTCGACGGTTTTGAATGCGGCGGCCACCCCGGCGAAGACGATATCCCAAACTTTATCCTGTTGCCCAGAGCTGCCGATGAACTAACCATTCCCTTTGTCGCATCGGGCGGCATGGCCGATGCTCGAAGTCTGGTCGCAGCCTTGGCACTCGGCGCTGAAGGCATCAACATGGGTACCCGTTTTATCGCCACCGAAGAGGCGCCGGTGCATGAAAAAGTTAAACAAGCGATTATTACAGCATCCGAGTTGGATACCCGCTTGGTCATGCGTCCGCTGCGCAATACCGAGCGAGTACTGAATAATGCCGCGGTAACGCGACTGTTAGAAAAGGAAAAGGCGCTCGGCGACGAACTCGAGTTTAAGGATATTATCGATGAAGTGGCAGGCGTTTACCCCAAAATCATGCTCGACGGCGACATGGACGCTGGTGCTTGGTCGTGCGGCATGGTCGCGGGCCTGATCGACGACGCTCCGAGCGTTAAGGTTCTAATCGATCGAATCATGAGCGAAGCCGATGCCATCATCGATCAGCGGCTGTCTGGCCTCAGAGGCGCCTAATCCAACGCGTCTCGCGGTGAGCCAGGGTACTGAGCGCAGAAATGGCCAATCTCGTCCAGAGCACGGGTGGCGCTGGGAAGCGTTGGATGAAAAATTTGCCAGACATGCGGCATGCCCTCCCAGCGCTGCAACGATGCCGGCGAACCCGCCGCAGTCGCCTTGTTGACGTAACGTCGCGCATCGTCCAATAGCATCTCGGAATCGCTGACCTGAACAAGGGTCGGCGGCAACCCGTCAAGACGACCCAGAAGAGGCGATAGCAGCGGATTACTGGTCGACATTCGCGTCGCCAATAAAGTCGCAAACCAATAAAGCGGCCAGGGTATCCGTTTGAGCAAGCTGAATAATGGCCGCAGTACGTGGTCTGATTTGTAATTGTATTGAATGCTGGCACTGAGTAGCGCAGCGTCGGTGATCGGCGAAAGGGCAATAGCGGCGTCGGGAAGCCGACGACCGGTATCGCGTAACCACTGCAACAATGACAAGGTTAAATTACCACCGGCCGAATCGCCGGCAATATACAATCGCTGCGCAGCTGCCGAATGGCCCTCGCAAGAATGCGCCAGCAGCCAATCATATGCGCTGCGGCAGTCGACTATTGCAGCCATCAATGGGTGTTCCGGCAGCAATCTATAGTCGATGGCCAACACCGCACATCCGGTTATTTCTGATAAACGATTGGTCAAGGTACGATGGCTGAGCGGACTGCCAGAGCAAAATGCGCCGCCGTGAATGTACAGCATACGCCAGTCGGGATTAGCACCTTTCGCAACCACCCATTCGGCTGCCACCCCAGCCGCGTCCACGGTGACACATCGGCTGGCGATCGGTATATCCAAGAACAGCGTGTCGAGGGCTGATCTCACCGCTTGAAGCCGCTGACGCAACGCCACCCTGTCTAGTTCTTTTACCGAGCTGCGCATTCGAGCCAACACCGCTCGCAACGTCAATGCGCCGGCCGCATCGAGGTGATACATCTCACCCTTGGGGCAGTCGTGCTCGGCGTGCGCGCTGCGTCTGTGAATAGCGATTGGCCGAGCCAACAAAAGACCTGCCACCACGGTAACAGCAACACTGATCCACCACCAATTCAACCACCCGTCCAACATCGGATTCGGCTAGCTAGCCGATTGATAACTCAATCGATTGAACGCTTTTTGGTGGTAATCGCCATCGCCAAACATGGTGTTGATGGTCATCAGTCGCTTGACGAAATGTCCGACGTCCAATTCATCGGTCATGCCCATACCGCCGTGTATCTGAATCGCCTCTTCCCCAATCAACTTAGAGGATTTAGCCACCACCGCCTTGAGCGCGTGCAATGATCGACTGCGCTCGTACTCGGTTTCGACGCTACCGCTGCCGAAGGCACAGAGCCCTCGATACAGCATTGAGCGCGCCTGCTCTGCCGCCATGAAGTTATCCACCATACGGTGCTGCAACACCTGAAACGAACTAATCGGCACACCGAACTGATTGCGCGTCTTGGTGTAATTGACGGTCGTTTCGTTGAGCGTCTCCATAATCCCCTGTGCCTGAGCGCACAATGCTAAAAGCGCCTCGGGAACCATCTTGTCGACAACGTCCATGCCTTCGTCGAGGGCTCCAAGTAGACAGTCCTTCGCAACGGCAACATCCACAAACTTAATATTCGCCGCCCGCTGACCATCCATCATGGCATAGCCTGTCACCTCTACCCCCGGCGTATCGGTATCGACCACAATCAGGCTGATGCCGCGTCGATCAAACTGTTCGCCGCCAGTGCGCACGGCGACCACCAACGAATCGGCGTTGGTGGCATTGAGCACAACGGTCTTCTCACCGTTAATGATTAACTTGTCCTTCTCAGACCGCGCCGTGGTCGCGATATCGGTCATTTCAAAACGCGATTGGCGCTCCAAATAAGCGAATGCACCGAGGCACTTTCCAGCGATAATTCGTGGAATGTACGCGCTCATCAACGCCTCATTACCGCTGTGCGCGAGCAGTCCACCAAACATCAAAACGGTCGGTACAAAGGGTTCGACAACATTGCCCTTACCGAGCGCCTCCATGATCGCCGCGACATCGTCGACGCTACCGCCATAGCCTCCGTACTGCTCGGCAAAAGGAATGGATAACCAGCCAAGTTCGGCAAATTTGGCCCAGTATTCGCGACTGTATCCGTCATCCGACGCTATGATCTGACGCCGTACATCAAAACCATATTCTTCGCGAACAAAGCGCTCGACGCTGTCCTTGATCATGGTTTGCTCTTCTGAATATTCAAAGTTCATGGGGTTCTCTCCGCGGTTAGGGGCGCTATACGCCCAGCACCATCTTGGCGATGACGTTGCGTTGGACTTCGTTTGAACCGCCGTAAATTGTCGCGGCACGTCCATACATATAGCTGCTGCGAGCCTCTGCCGCATATTCGTGCCCAAGCACATCATGCTCCGAAGCAGCGGGCAGCGCACTGCCGTAATAAGCCGCCAATTGCAGTTGCAACTCCTGAATCGCCTGGACGATTTCGGTTCCCTTAATCTTCAGTAGCGAGGACTCGGGACCTGGCATTCCACCCGCAGCCATAGAGGCGTAAACCCTGAGTTCGGTGTACTCTAGCGCCATAAGCTCCATCTCAATGTCCGACAGGCGCATTTGGAACACAGGGTCCTCAATCATGGCGACACCGCCATTGACCTCATCACTAGCGCGCGCCTTGAGCGCGGCAAATGATCGCTTAGAATCGGCGACATCGGCCATACCGGTGCGCTCGTGAGCCAGCAATGCCTTGGCGTAAGTCCATCCCTTATCCTGCTCGCCAATAAGATTTTCTACCGGCACTTCCACATCCTCAAACAACACCTCATTGAGGCTGTGCTTTCCATCGATCGTCACTATCGGTTTAACCGTAATCCCCGGCGATTTCATGTCGATTAACAAAAAACTGATGCCCTGTTGCTTGCGCACCTCTTTGCTGGTGCGAACTAGACAGAAGATCCAATCGGCATACTGGGCAAGGGTCGTCCAAATCTTGCGGCCATTGACGATATAATTCTCTCCGGCGTAATCCGCCGTAGTGTTGAGCGCCGCTAGATCAGAGCCAGCACCCGGTTCAGAATAGCCCTGACACCACCAATCTTCACTGGACAATATGCGCGGTAGGAACTTGGCTTTTTGCTCTTCGTTACCAAAGGTGTAGATAACCGGCGCCACCATTTTTAGCCCAAAGGGCACCACGTCGGGTATGCCCGCTGCGCCGCGTTCGGTCTCAAAAATAAATTTTTGCGTGACGCTCCAACCCGTGCCACCGTATTCTGTGGGCCAGCCAGGCGCAATCCAACCCTTGGCATGCAGCTTTTTTTGCCATTTTACTATCGCACTTTTGTAGTTGGCACCCTGACCACCTTGTCGCTCTTTGGCCAGTGCGGGATCAAACTCCGCCGAGAAAAATGCGCGCACTTCATCACGGAAAGCTAGGTCTTCTTGACTAAACATTACGTCCATAGGATATCTTCCTCTTTCAATCTGATAAGCTCAGAAAAACAATTAGCATTTTTTATGCCATAATTTCGGGTCGCTGCCATTTTAATCGGATACTCAACAGGTATCCAGCAGTTAATCGATCAATTCACGTGCATTGACAACACCGCCAGCAGAGCATTCCCACCGACTGTTGATACGGGTGTTTAAAGCAAGCCGGCCTCTAGATTTTTTAACAAAACAAGGGGCGATGATTGTCGAGCGCAGATAATGCCTAGTCTGCGACAGCGGCGCGGACCCCATTAGCACTCCCACAACCGGCAGTCAAAACTCGACCCTGCCCACCAACTCGGTGGTCGATACGCACGCGCCGAGCATCCGGTTTAAAGCGTTAATAACCGCGTATGGGACGCAGTCAAAGGGTTCGCGCAGCGCCTTTTGATCGGCATAGAGACAGGGCTTTTCAATTGACTAAAAGCACATCGACAGCATTCCAACACCGCTATCATTGATAACCAATAAATCGTCTAGGCCCACCTCTGAACCACCTCTGAACCACCTCTGAACCACCTCTGAACCAC
>CAJIZO010000127.1 GCA_905181995.1 Flavobacteriaceae bacterium TMED48 | reverse complement strand
GGATCTCTTTAGCGATGGCGTTGCCGGCTTTAAAAGCGGCGGTCAGGCGATCGGTATCGGCTTCGTATAAAAATACCTGAGTTTTCAGAACGTCAGCGGCTGGTTTGTTAACCGCTGTATCGTCAGACAGAGCAAGACTGAGCAGAACTTGAATAGACGGGCCGCCTTTCATGTGCGAGAGCAGTTCAAAGGCAAATTCTGCTGTGATCTCTGCAACGACAGATTCGCCCAGAATGATTTCTTTCAGAAATTGCGCTTTCACGCCCGCAGCGCTGGTTGTGCCTGGTATCACATTGTAAATGAAGAATTTCAGTGAATCTTCACGCTGCTCATTCGCGGTATCTTTGATTTGGACAATAATCTCTGCCAGCAAATCCGCACTGTCAATTGGCTTTGGATTTAATCCTAGGTCATTTTTACGTGTGGCGATTTCGCCCATATACTCTTGATATAAGCTCATGCAAATCTCCCACTGTAAGCGGCGTCATTTACCCCGGGTAGGCCGCGGTTTGCAATGAGATCAATTAAAAAGTCTTTTTCATCGGCTGGCGGATTCGTTAACAGCTCAACAAGACCTGCTGTCCACTTGGGATCAAGAGGTTTGGGTGGAATCCCCTGTAAATCGCGTTCTGCGACGTTTGCGCGGTAGGCTTGTAACATGGCGTCTATCTCCCGTTGACCCGACACTGGATAAAGTCGGGTTAATACGATATTTTGGTGGTGATTTATTATCCCAGTATACGCGATTTTGTAGTTTATTTACACATACATCGGCGCTGAGCTTTCTCTGTGCAGGGTCTTTGGTGTATCCTGCCGTGCCATTTTGGAAGTGTAAAGACGCTGATATATATGTCTTTTCCCGCATATGGTAGTTTTACATTAGGTTTTTTTATAGCGTCAAATAATAGTCGTTATATGGCTGGCTGTATTGGGCGATAGCCCGCAACGGTCATTGAATAACTCCGCCATCTGTTTTTGAGGTATCGACCGCCACTATGATCACTGATCTCACCGAAATCGAGAATTTTCTTCCCTGTAAAACGCCGCAGCGATGGATTGAGTGTGCCATTCAAAATCAGGATGTGCTGCTAATTGATCATGCAAATTGCGAAAAAAAAGCTGCGAGTACAGCGCTTAATCTCATCTATAAATACACCGATGACTTTGTCCTACTCAATAAAATGTCGCGGCTAGCGAGAGAAGAAATGCGCCATTTTGAGCAGGTGATTGCGATTATGCAGCGGCGTAAAATCGACTATCAATACATCTCGGCATCGCGCTATGCCGCTGGATTGCGCAGTTTGGTGCGCTCGGAAGAGCCATATAGATTAGCTGACATATTGATTATTGGCGCATTTATCGAAGCGAGATCGTGCGAACGCTTTGCCCGAATTGCGCCGCAATTGGATGATGAATTATGCCGTTTTTATCAGTCCTTGCTGAAGTCAGAGGCACGACATTACCGAGATTACCTCAATCTTGCGGAGAACTTAATTGGCCAAGAGGGTTTGAGCGAGCGCCTCTCGGCGATAGCTGATCGAGAACAACAATTGATCCAGTCGCCCGATACAGAGTTTAGGTTTCACTCGGGCCCGATGGCAACCACCGAGCCTTGATATGACGTCGTTTTCAGCAACTTTAAAATAACGACGCGATCGTTCGTCAGCCGAATTGTTATTTATCAGCTTCTGCTGCTGAAGCGGAGCGATGGTGCGACATTTATTGTTGCGACCCTTTAGAAGCATCAGAGGATCATAGATCCTAGCCAGGTGATTCATGTGTCATCACGCCCGGCGACACTCGGAGAGTGTCGCTTCGGCGCAGTTTTACCTGCGCTCCAAGCTTTAAGTGCGCTCTTCGATGGGCGGAAAGTCGCGTGTGTCGGCACCGGTGTATAGCTGTCTTGGACGGCCGATTCGATAAGGATTTGAAATCATTTCATTCCAGTGCGAAATCCATCCTACGGTGCGACCGGTGGCAAATATAACGGTAAACATTTCTTCGGGTATACCGAGCGCTTTGAGAATAATTCCCGAGTAGAAGTCAACGTTAGGGTAGAGCTTTTTAGCGATAAAATAATCGTCTTCCAAGGCGATTTGTTCAAGCTTTTTCGCCAGTCGGAACAGCGGGTCGTTTTCGAGTCCGAGAACGGCGAGAACTTCGTTACAACTTTCGCGCATGACCGTGGCCCGAGGGTCGTGGCTTTTGTAAACCCGATGGCCAAAACCCATTAAGCGAAACGGATCATCTTTGTCCTTGGCCTTTTTGATGTACTCTAAAATATTACTTTCATCGCCTATTTCGTTGAGCATGCTGAGTACGGCTTCGTTGGCACCGCCGTGCGCTGGGCCCCAAAGAGCGGCGATACCGGCTGCCACGCAAGCGAACGGATTGGCGCCAGATGATCCCGCCAACCGCACCGTCGAGGTCGATGCGTTTTGCTCGTGGTCTGCATGCAGCAAGAAAATCCTATCCATTGCCTTGGTGATGGATGGATGCGCCACATACTCTTCACAGGGTGTTGCAAACATCATGCGCAAAAAGTTGGCCGAGTAGGACAGAGTGTTGTCCGGGTAGACATAGGGCTGGCCGATAAAGTGTTTGTGGCACATAGCGGCCATGGTCGGCATTTTGGCGATCAAGCGATGCGCTGAAATTGTTCTGTGCTGTTGATCGGTAATGTCCAGCGCATCATGGTAAAACGACGACATTGCGCCTACCAGGCCGCACAGCATAGCCATTGGATGGGCATCATAGCGAAATCCGCTAATGAAATGCTCCATCGAGCGGTTGACCATGGTGTGATATCGAATGGTATTTTCGAAATCAGTTTTTTGCGCCGCGGTCGGCAGTCGTCCTTCAAACAGCAGATAACAGGTCTCGAGGTAATCTGATTTTTCCGCTAGTACTTCGATCGGATAGCCGCGGTGTAACAGAATACCCTTTTCGCCATCGATATATGTAATGTCTGAGCGGCAAGATGCGGTCGCTGAAAATCCTGGGTCAAAAGTGAAGACATCGTGACCACCCAGCGTCCCTATATCGATGACGTCTTGTCCGAGCGTACCTTCATAAATTGGCAGTTCAATCGGAGGCTTGCCTTCGATTGTCAGAGTTGCGGTGCGTTCAGTCATAGTTACATCCTTAGCGTCAATGGGAAGCGAATACCCAAAATTGGAACCAGACACTATAAAAGCTCAGTCTGTATTGTCAACTGCCACGCATGGTTTGGGTCTGCCTACACAGCCTACTAATGGTGCTCTATGCGCCGTGTATAGTCGCTATTCGCAATGCAAATACAGGTCTCGTTACGGGGTTGGTGTCACCATCAACAGGCGCTGCACTGAAGCGCGCCTCGGTGGTATGTCTGGTGTCGAACGATAGTTCGTGTATAGTGCCGCACAATTGAAATGTACCGGGCGTAGATTTATACTTGAACGAACCGCTATTAGCGTTGTGCGGTAATGCCAAGTCGACTCAACGCTGTCTTCACGATCTAACCGCAACGCGTCGGTTGCCTCTCTAAAGGATGCCACAGGTGGATAAAAAAAGACCCATGAATCTAGATCTCGGTACCATTAAGCTACCGATTACTTCTTATGTATCGATACTCCACCGCGTGTCTGGCGTGGCGAATTTCTTTGCCGTTGCAATATTTTTGTGGATTTTGGATACCAGTCTCGCATCCGAACAGGGGTTTGCTGAAATCAACACGCTGTTCGACAACTTTTTCGCTCAAATGATCATCTGGGCTTGTTTGTCTGCGCTGGCCTACCACATGGTCATGGGCACGCGTCATCTGGTGATGGACGCCGGGTATGGCGAGACGTTTGAGAGTGGACGGCTTACGGCGACTATAGCCGCGGTGGTCGCTGCAGTGCTGATTGGTTTGATCGGAGGATGGATATTTATATGGTAACTTCAATTACAAGTTTAGGCCGCAGTGGGCTGTCTGATTGGCTGCTGCAGCGCGTATCAGCCTGTATTATGACGCTGTATGTGTTGTTCATCGTGGGCTATTTGATGCTCAATCCCGGGTTGCAGTTTGCCGATTGGCAGGCGCTTCATGGGTCCTTGCCGATGCGAATGTTTAGTTTGATGACGGTGCTGTCATTAGCCGCGCATTCTTGGATTGGAATGTGGTGTGTTTTTACCGATTACGTAACGGTTCGATTAATTGGCCCAAAAGCCACTGCGGTGCGTATATTTTTTCAGTTAATGATGATTGCAGTGACGCTGCTTTACACAATTTGGGCTATAGACATTCTTTGGGGAATCTAGCGACATGACGACAATGAAGACCATGAGTTTTGACGCGGTAATCGTCGGTGGCGGCGGTTCCGGTATGCGCGCTGCGCTGCAGTTGGCGCAGTCAGGATACAAAACCGCTGTAATTACTAAGGTGTTCCCAACGCGCTCACACACAGTGTCAGCTCAGGGCGGCATCACCTGTGCTATTGCCAGCGATGATCCGAATGATCAATGGCAGTGGCACATGTACGACACCATCAAAGGCTCTGACTTTATCGGTGATCAAGAAGCAATCGAATACATGTGCTCCACCGGTCCCGAAGCAGTGTTTGAGTTGGAGCACATGGGCTTGCCGTTTTCTCGCACTGAATCTGGACGGATTTATCAGCGACCATTTGGCGGTCAATCAAAAGACTATGGCAAGGGCGGTCAGGCGTCGCGTACCTGCGCCGCGGCTGACCGTACCGGGCATGCTCTTTTGCATACCCTCTATCAGGGGAACCTCAAAAACAACACGGTGTTTTTGAACGAATGGTTTGCCGTTGACCTAGTAAAAAACGCCGATGATGCCGTCGTCGGCGTGATCGCCATCGATATAGAGACCGGCGAGACTGTGTTCGTAAAATCCAAGGCGACGGTGTTTGCCACCGGTGGTGCAGGGCGTATCTATGCCTCGACGACGAATGCGCACATCTGCACGGGTGACGGCATTGGTATGTCGCTACGCGCTGGTTTCCCGGTTCAAGATATTGAGATGTGGCAGTTCCACCCAACCGGTATCGCTGGAGCCGGCACGCTGGTGACCGAGGGTTGCCGCGGTGAGGGCGGGTACCTCATCAACAAAGATGGCGAGCGCTTTATGGAGCGCTACGCGCCGAATGCTAAGGATTTGGCGGGGCGCGATGTGGTCGCCCGATCGATGGTGCTGGAAATCCTCGAGGGGCGTGGCTGTGGTGAGGATGGCGACCATGTATTCCTCAAGCTCGATCACTTGGGCGAAGAGACGTTAAATGCTAAATTGCCCGGCATTCTTGAACTTTCAAGAACCTTTGCCCATGCCGACCCAGTGGTTGAGCCGATTCCGGTGGTGCCCACTTGCCATTACATGATGGGGGGTATTCCGACCAACGTGAATGGCCAAGCGCTGACCGTGGATCAAGACGGTAAGGATCAAGTTATCGAAGGATTTTATGCCTGTGGAGAGGCCGCTTGTGTTTCAGTCCACGGTGCCAACCGCTTGGGCGGTAATTCGCTGCTCGACTTGGTGGTATTTGGCCGCGCTTCGGGCATGTTTATCGAGAAGTCGCTGCGCGAGGGGATCGATCTAAAGGATCCTCGGGACGAGGATATCGAACGTGCGATGGCCGGCTTGAACGGATTAAATGATTCCTCAGGTGGTGAGCAGGCGTCGGTTTTGCGCGCCGAATTACAGACCATTATGCAGAATTATTTTGGTGTTTTTCGTCGCGGCGACTATATGCAAGATGGCATAGCTAAGCTCAATGAACTGAAAGTTCGCATAGATGCTGTGGCGTTGGATGACAAGAGTTTGGTATTTAACACCGCGCGCATCGAGGCGTTGGAGTTGCGCAACTTATTTGCCGTTGCAGAGGCTACTGCGATTGCCGCAGAGGCGCGAACGGAGAGTCGCGGGGCGCATGCGCGAGAGGATTTCCAAGAGCGTGATGACGTCAACTGGCTGTGTCACTCGATGTTTTATCCGAGCGACAAATCGGTTGGTAAGCGCGACGTAAACTTTACGCTGAAGACTCGTGAGCCCTTTGCACCAGCAGTGCGGACGTACTAAGGCAGATAACTTTAATTGACCCCAAGGAATCCATAGTGATGTTAACTGTGAGCATTTATCGGTATAACCCAGAGGCGGATGACGAGCCTTACATGCAGGACTTTGAGGTCGATACCCAAGGTAAAGACGTCATGGTGTTAGACGTGCTCGAGAAACTCAAGGTCGAGGATCCGACATTGGTTTATCGTCGGTCTTGCCGCGAGGGCGTGTGTGGGTCGGATGGTATGAACATGTCGGGAAAAAATGGTCTCGCCTGCATCACGCCGTTATCACAGGCGGTGAAAAACAATAAACTGATTATACGACCGCTACCCGGATTGCCGGTAATCCGGGATCTGGTCATTGATATGGGCCAATTTTACGCTCAGTATGAGAAAATCCAACCGTATATGATTAACAACTCGCCAGCGCCCGCCATCGAGCGACTGCAGTCCCAAGAAGAGCGCGCCAAACTGGACGGTCTTTACGAGTGCATTCTCTGCGCGTGCTGTTCGACGGCTTGCCCATCTTTTTGGTGGAATCCGGATAAATTTATCGGCCCCTCTGGGTTGTTGCAGGCCTATCGGTTTCTGGCCGACAGTCGAGACACAGCCACCGAAGAAAGATTGGCAAAGCTCGATGATCCCTTCAGTGTTTTTCGCTGTCATGGTATTATGAATTGCGTACAGGTTTGCCCGAAGGGGCTCAACCCGACGCGTGCCATCGGGCACATCCGCAATATGTTGATTAGAAGCGCAACATAGGGTTTAATTTGTCGGCCATGTGATATTGGCTGGCAAGTTACGGATACATTCATAGCGCATTTCCACAGGGGACAGCGAGCCATGTCAGAGGGCCTTATGGAGCAATTTCTTAGCTCCTCCCACTTTTCTGGTGGCAACGCCGCCTATATCGAAGACCTTTACGACACTTATTTGCACGAACCCGAAGGGGTTCCCGAGGAATGGAAGCTATTTTTCGACGCGTTGCCAAGGACCAACGGCAGCGCGCATTCAGACGTTTCTCACGCGACGATTGTGCAGCACTTCGAACTGCTCGGGCGCAGGCAAGCAAGACCTACCCCGGCCCCAGGGTCTGGCGGTATTTATTTGCAGCACGAGCGCAAGCAGGTCAGGGTCGTTCAGTTGATCAGTTCCTACCGCTTTCGAGGACATCAAAAGGCCAATCTAGACCCGCTCGGCTTGATGGAACGCAAGGTCGTGCCGGATCTCGAACTGCATTTTCATGGCCTGACCCCCGCCGATTTAGAGACTACCTTCCAAACCTCGCCGTTGTACATAGGTAAAGACGAGGCAACGCTGCGGGAAATCATAGAATCGTTAGAAGAGACCTACTGCGGTAATTTGGGTCCCGAGTTTATGCACATTACCTCGTTCGCAGAAAAACAGTGGTTGGCTCAGCGCTTTGAGAGCGTGCGTTCCAAGCCGACCTATGGTGATAAAGCACGCATCGACGTGCTGAATCGCCTGACCGCAGCCGAAGGTCTGGAAAAGCACCTAGACTCCAAATACCCCGGAACCAAGCGTTTTGGTCTCGAGGGCGGTGAGAGCCTGATTCCGATGCTCGACTGTCTGGTGCGACGCTCGGGTGAGTATGGTTGTAAAGAAATAGTACTGGCCATGGCCCATCGCGGGCGCCTCAATGTGTTGATCAACGTGCTTGGTAAAAATCCCGCTGAAATGTTTGACGAGTTTGAGGGTAAGCGCCTGGTCAATACCTCGGGCGACGTTAAATATCACCAGGGCTTTTCTTCCAACGTGATGACCCCCGGTGGTGAGATTCATTTGGCTCTCGGCTTTAACCCATCGCACTTGGAGATTTCCTGTCCCGTGGTTGTCGGCTCTGCGCGCGCTAGGCAAGACCGGCGCAACGATCCATCAGGTGAAAAGGTACTGCCCATCCTGTTGCACGGCGATGCAGCTTTTGCCGGGCAGGGCGTGGTCATGGAGACCTTTCAGTTGTCCCAGACCCGCGCCTACAAGACCGGTGGCACCATTCATGTGGTGATCAACAATCAGGTCGGTTTTACCACCAGTCGACAGGAAGATGCGCGGTCGACTGAGTACTGTACCGATGTTGCCAAGATGGTGCAGGCGCCGATTCTTCACGTCAACGGCGACAATCCCGATTCGGTGATGTTCGCGGCCATGCTGGCGATGGATTATCGCTATGAGTTTGGCAAGGACATCGTCATCGATCTGGTGTGTTATCGCCGTCGTGGCCACAACGAAACCGATGAGCCGTCGTCGACCCAACCGTTGATGTACAAGGCGATCAAGAACCACCCTACGACGCGATCCTTTTATGCGCAAAAGCTGATTCAAGAGGGTGTTCTAACGCTCGAACAGTCCGAGGAAATGACCAATATCTACCGTTCGAGCCTCGATCGTGGAGAATTTGTGGTGCACAATTTGGTGACTGAACCCGATCACGGTTTGTTTGTCGATTGGGCACCGTATCTTGGGCATCAGTGGCGTACTCCCGGAGACACCTCGGTGGATTCAGTGGCTCTGGCGAGTGTTGCCTCTCGAATTACCACGATACCGGATCACATCGTGGTGCAGCGACAGGTGGCGAAACTCTACGACGATCGTCGAAAGATGGCTGCTGGCACGCTACCACTCAATTGGGGTATGGCTGAATTACTCAGTTATGGCACCTTGATCGAGGAGGGATATCCGATTCGCTTTACCGGCCAGGATGTTCGTCGTGGTACCTTCTCGCACCGCCATGCAGTGGTTCTCAATCAAGAGAACGGCGACGATTATATTCCGCTGCAGCACATGGCCGAGGATCAGGTCAGCTTCGATCTCTACGATTCGGTGTTGTCGGAAGAAGCGGTACTGGCTTTTGAGTATGGCTACTCGACAACCATGCCTTCCGGTTTGGTTATTTGGGAGGCGCAGTTTGGTGATTTTGCCAACGGTGCGCAGGTGGTTATCGATCAGTTTATTACTAGCGGCGAACACAAATGGGGTCGTTTGTCGGGGCTTATTATGCTCTTGCCCCACGGTTTTGAAGGTCAGGGCCCGGAACATTCGTCGGCCCGTCTGGAGCGATTTTTGCAACTTTGCGCAGAGCACAATATGCAAATTTGTATCCCCACAACACCGGCGCAAATTTTTCACCTGCTAAGACGTCAGGCGATTCGGCCGATGCGTCGTCCACTGGTAGTGATGAGCCCGAAATGGATACTTCGCCATAAGCAGGCGACGTCGACCTTAGACGAATTGGCCACTGGCAGTTTTCAAAACATCCTGGCAGACGAAGGTGTCAAGTCGGCCGACGTAAAGCGCTTGGTGCTGTGTTCGGGCAAGGTCTATTATCACTTGCTGGAACAGCGTCAGGAACGGGGCATCACAGACGTTGCCCTGGTGCGACTGGAGCAGTTATACCCATTCCCAGACGTTGAGCTGGACAATATACTCAGCAGTATGAGCGCATTAAAAGAAGCCGTCTGGTGTCAGGAGGAGCCGATGAATCAGGGTGCTTGGTACAGTAGCCAGCACCACATGCGCAATGCTCTTGCTCGCCATAAGCCAGAACTGGTTCTCAACTACGTGGGCCGTAAAGGCTCGGCGGCGCCAGCGTCTGGTTATATGTCTGTTCACCTCGAAGAGCAGGCGCAGTTTATTAACGAAGCGTTGACCACCAACGATAACAATTAGGAAAAATCCAATGGCTGTAGAAATCAAGGCGCCGAGTTTCCCCGAATCCGTGCAGGAAGGGACGCTGGCCAGTTGGCATAAAAGTGCTGGAGATCAAGTTTCTCGAGACGAGTTGATCGTAGAAATTGAGACCGATAAAGTTGTACTTGAAGTCGTCGCGCCCGCGAATGGAGTGCTGTTGGAAATTCTCAAGCAAGAGGGAGATGTCATCCAGAGTAACGAGTTGTTAGCGCGTATTGAAGAGGGCGCAACGACTGCGTCGACGGCAGCGAATACTAGCGACGCTACGCCAAGCGCAGGGCAAGTTGCGGCGACCGCAAGCAGTGACGATGTTTCGGCAGCGATTAACCCGGCGGCGAAAAAATTAGCCCAGGAACGCGGTATCGATGTTGCCGATGTGACCGGCACCGGCAAAGGCGGGCGGATTACCAAGGAGGACGTTGTCAACTTTGAGCCGGCAACCGCAGCGGCACCAGAGACCGCTGCAAGCGCGGTAGATACTGCTGTCGACGAGCCCAGCGCCGAGCACGGCGAACGCGTGGAGCGCAGAGTAGCTATGACGCGAATGCGCGCGCGTATTTCTGAGCGCCTGTTGGACGTGACCCAAACCACCGCGTCGTTAACTACTTTTAACGAGGTCGACATGACCGCGCTGATGAATCTTCGAACGCAGTACAAGACTGAGTTCACCAAGATGCATAACGGCACTCGCTTGGGCTTTATGGGCTTTTTTGTAAAGGCTGCGGTAGAGGCGTTGAAACGGTTCCCGTTGGTCAACGCATCAATCGATGGCAAGGAGATTGTCTACCACGGCTATCAGGACATTGGTGTTGCGGTATCGACTGAGCGGGGCTTGGTAGTGCCGGTGCTGCGCAATGCCGAAAACATGAGCATCGCCTCGGTGGAAAATGGTATCTCAGAATTTGCCGGTAAGGCGCGAGACGGTAAGTTGACGATTGACGAAATGACCGGCGGCACCTTTACCATCACCAACGGTGGTGTCTACGGCTCGCTAATCTCTACGCCAATTATCAATCCGCCGCAGACCGCAATTTTGGGTATGCACAAGATACAAGAGCGCCCAATTGCGGTGGATGGACAGGTGGTGATACGACCTATGATGTATCTCGCGATGTCCTATGATCATCGGTTGATCGATGGTAAAGAAGCGGTTCGATTCCTCGTTACGATCAAAGAGTTGATCGAAGATCCGGCTAAGATACTACTTGAGATTTAGAAAATAAAGAATTGATAAGGAACGTAAATGTCTAGTTATGATGTGGTTGTCATCGGTAGTGGCCCGGCAGGTTATGTCGCGGCAATAAGAGCGGCACAATTGGGATTGAGCGTTGCCTGTATTGAGAAATGGCGTACCGCCGACGGTCGGGGCATCAATGGTGGAACCTGTTTGAACGTCGGTTGCATTCCATCCAAGGCGCTATTGGATAGCTCTCACCGCTATCACGATACCCGCGAAGAATTGGCTGTTCACGGTATAAGTACCTCGGCCGTGAAAATCGATATCGCCGAAATGATGGCCAGAAAAGACAAAATTGTTGGTCAGTTGACCGGCGGCATCGGGCAGCTGTTTAAGGCTAACGGGGTGTCTGGGCTTTTTGGTACCGGTAAGCTGTTGGCCAATCGGCAGGTCGAATATACCGATCACGATGGAAAAATCAGCGTGCTGGATGCTGCCCATGTGATATTGGCTACCGGTTCTTTGCCGATCGATATTCCGGCCGCGCCAGTGGATGATAAGTTGATTGTAGACTCGACCGGCGCTTTAGAAATAGCCAGCGTGCCAAAGCGACTCGGGGTGATTGGCGCCGGTGTTATCGGCCTCGAGTTGGGTTCTGTTTGGGGTCGATTGGGTTCGGACGTGGTGTTACTCGAAGCGCTGGAAGACTTTTTAGCGATTATGGATAAAGCCATAGCCCGAGAAACCAAAAAGATTTTTACCAAGCAAGGACTGGATATACGACTCGGTGCGCGGGTCGTGGGTACCCAGATCAAAGGCAAGAAAGTGCACGTTACCTATCAGTCAAAGGATGGCACTGAGCAGGTTGAGATATTTGACAAATTGATCGTCTGCGTGGGGCGCAAGCCTTTCATCGATGGGGTTTTGGCCCCGGACTCCGGGGTCCAACTGGACGAGCGGGGAACGGTTGCGGTCAATCAACAGTGCGAAACCAGCGTTCCAGGCGTGTACGCGGTAGGCGATATGGTGCGCGGCCCGATGCTTGCCCACAAGGGCTCTGAAGAAGGCGTAATGGTCGCCGAACGGATCGCGGGGCACAGCGCACAAATCAACTACGATATAGTGCCCAACGTCATTTATACCCATCCGGAAGTCGCCTCGGTAGGCTTGACCGAAGAACAGGTCAAGGCGTCGGGCGATGCCTACAACGTTGGGACCTTCCCGTTCGCTGCGAGCGGCAGAGCACTGGCGGCGAACGATACTGACGGTATGGTGAAGATCATTGCTCATGCCGATAGCGACCGTATTCTGGGCTGTCACATCGTTGGCCCCAGCGCTGCCGACCTAGTGCAACAGGTCGCCATTGCCATGGAGTTTGGCTCCAGCGCCGAGGACCTTGGCATGACCGTATTTGGCCACCCGACGCTGTCTGAAACCGTCCACGAGGCGGCGTTGGCGGTCAATGGTAATGCCATCCACAAGGCCAACCGCAAGCGCAAGTGAGCCGTCAAAAATCATCCTCCCACTGCCTCTCGGGCAGTGGGAATCCACGCTAACGTTCAATCAACAGGAATTAAAGTATGAACCTGCACGAATATCAGGGAAAGCAGTTATTTGCTGAGTACGGACTACCGGTCTCTCAAGGCGTCGCTGCCGAGACAGTCCAGGAGGCGATTGCCGCCGCCGATATTATTGGCGGTGACCGCTGGGTGGTAAAAGCTCAGGTGCATGCCGGCGGTCGCGGTAAGGCCGGTGGGGTCAAGTTGGTCTCATCGAAAGCTGAAATTGAAGAATTTGCACGCGGCTGGTTGGGAAAGAACCTGATCACCTATCAAACTGATGCTGCGGGCCAACCCGTCAGTCGAATATTGGTTGAGACCTGCACCGATATTGCCAGAGAGTTGTATCTCGGCGCGGTGGTTGATCGTGCGACCCGCAGGGTGGTATTTATGGCGTCTACCGAGGGCGGTGTCGAGATTGAGAAAGTCGCCGAAGAAACACCGGATAAGATTCTCAAGGCGGTGATCGATCCGATGACCGGAGCACAGCCCTATCAGGCTCGAGAGTTGGCGTTTAAACTCGGCTTAGAAGGCGTTCAAATCAAACAGTTTGTCGGTATTTTTATGGGTTTGGCAAAGATGTTTGTGGAGCGTGATTTAGCGCTGCTGGAAATTAACCCGCTGGTCATTACCAGTGAGGGTAATATGCACTGTCTGGATGCCAAATTGGTTATTGACAGCAATGCGATGTATCGTCAACCGGCACTCAAAGAGATGCATGACCCCTCACAGGAAGACGCCAGAGAGGCGCATGCCGCGGCATGGGATCTCAACTATGTGGCGTTAGATGGCAGCATTGGTTGCATGGTTAACGGCGCTGGATTGGCGATGGGCACCATGGATATCGTGCAATTGCACGGTGGATCGCCGGCTAACTTTCTCGATGTAGGGGGCGGTGCGACTAAGGAACGCGTGGTTGAGGCGTTTAAAATTATCCTTTCAGACGATAAGGTCAAAGCGGTATTGATCAATATCTTTGGTGGTATTGTGCGCTGCGATCTGATTGCCGATGGCGTGATTGGAGCGGTTCAAGAAGTCGGAGTTGAGGTTCCTGTAGTGGTCCGCCTCGAGGGTAACAACGCCGAGCTGGGTACGCAAAAATTGGCCGAATCCGGTCTCGATATTATTGCCGCAACCAGTCTGTCGGATGCAGCGAAACAAGTGGTTAAAGCAGCGGGGGGCAACTGAGCATGGCGATTTTAATCAACAGTGATACCAAGGTAATTTGTCAGGGTTTTACCGGCGGTCAGGGCACCTTTCACTCGCAACAGGCGATTGATTACGGAACTAAAATGGTCGGTGGAGTGACTCCCGGAAAGGGCGGTTCTGTGCACCTTGGGTTGCCGGTCTTTAATACCGTTGCCGAGGCTGTATCGGCCACCGCAGCCGAGGCGTCGGTGATCTATGTACCCGCACCATTTTGTAAAGACTCGATTCTCGAAGCGGCGAATGCCGGTATTCAATTGATCGTCTGCATTACCGAGGGAATTCCAACCCTCGATATGTTGGAGTGCAAGGTCGCCTGTGACCAGTTGGGCGTGCGCTTAGTCGGTCCCAACTGTCCTGGGGTGATCACCCCAGGAGCCTGCAAAATTGGCATTATGCCGGGTCATATTCATCTGCCTGGCAAGGTCGGTATTGTCTCGCGTTCGGGTACCTTGACCTATGAAGCGGTCAAGCAGACGACCGATTACGGCTTTGGTCAGTCGACCTGCGTCGGTATTGGTGGTGACCCTATACCGGGCTCTAGTTTTATCGATATTTTACAGCTGTTTGAGGATGACCCCGAGACTGAGGCGATTGTTATGATCGGCGAAATTGGTGGAACCGCGGAGGAGGAGGCAGCAGCGTTCATTAAAGCCCATGTCAGTAAGCCTGTGGTGTCTTATATTGCCGGCGTCACAGCGCCTCCGGGTAAACGTATGGGCCATGCCGGAGCGATCATTTCCGGCGGCAAGGGCACTGCCGACGAGAAGTTTGCAGCGCTTCAGGACGCCGGCGTAAAAACCGTGCGTAGCCTTGCTGATATCGGCGAGGGGTTGAAGGAAGTGACCGGTTGGTAGTGGTTAAAAAGTCTTCAAGAGCATAAAAAAACGGCCTAAGGGCCGTTTTTTTATGGATTGATCGTTGTCGATTGGTTCGCTGAGGGCTATACCCTCTGGTTAATGAAAATCACGCGAGCGAATTTCGGTTTCATAGAGCAGCTCGCTGCAGTCGGTGAGTTGTTGCGCGATTACGTGCACGACGCTGCCTTCGGTTTCGATCACACCTTTTACCATCAGTAACTGGGCTTTTAGCAACGCTTGGCGGCAGCGCTGTTGCACGCTCTTCCAAACCACTATGTTGCTGTTGCCAGTTTCATCCTCCAAGGTCAGAAAAATGACCCCGGACGCGGTGCCCGGCCGTTGGCGACCGGTGACAATCCCAGCAATACGCACAAAACGTCGATGCCCGAGTATGGCGAGATCGGCGTGCCTTTTACAGCGCTCAAAACGAGGGAATCGCTCCCTTAGAATCTGCATTGGATGACGGCCCAGCGTCACCCCAGTACTGCTGTAGTCAGCGCGCAATCGCTGTATTTCGTCGAGTGGTGTAAAGCGAGTCTCCTCTGGGTCTGTCGAGTGGGGGCTAGTTGGCGTCAGGCAGTGCGAATGACTTTTGTTTGTCGGGTCTATTGGGGCTGCGTCTAACAGTGGCCTTCGATCTTCTGTGGCGAGTATTTGCCAGTGGGCTTGGCGACGATGGCTGGTCAGGCCATCGAGGGCTCCAGCTGAGCCGAGCAATGTCATGTTGGTGGTCGAGATAGAACCTCGTCGAGCGATATCTTCAACGCTGGAAAATGGCCGCGGTTGACCGTTCGTCGAGCCATGGCGAGCGCTTACGATTTGTCCGGCGGTGGTCTGTGCTAGGCCCTTGATCAGTCGAAAGCCGAGTCTTAGCGTCGGTTCCTGGTGGGCGTTGCGAGACTCTAAAGTGTGCTGCCAATCACTTTGATTGACATCGATCGGCGCGACCTTAATGCCGTGACGGCGAGCATCCTGGAGTAACTGCGAGGGACTATAAAAGCCCATCGGTTGACTGTTCAGCAAGGCGCAGTAAAAGGCCGCTGGATAATGGCATTTTAACCATGCCGAGACGTAGGCGAGCAGTGCAAAGCTTGCCGAGTGCGACTCTGGAAAGCCGTATACACCAAAGCCTTGAATTTGTTGGTAGAGGCGCTGTGCAAAGTCCATAGAATAACCACGGCTCAACATTCCCTCGATCAGTTTATCTTCAAAACCACTGAGTTGACTGTCTTTACCCCAACTGGCCATGGCTCGGCGCAACTGATCGGCCTCGCCGCCAGAAAAACCGGCGGCGACCATTGCTAGGCGAATGACCTGTTCCTGAAACACGGGTATACCCAAGGTGCGTTCGAGGACCGCTTGAATTTCTGGATTGGGGTAATCGATCGCTTCTAGGCCCTGTCGACGACGTAGGTAGGGATGCACCATGCCACCCTGTATTGGACCGGGTCGCACGATGGCGATCTCGATGACAAGATCATAGAAGCAGCGGGGTTTTAACCGTGGAAGCATGGCCATTTGCGCGCGCGATTCGATTTGAAAAACACCCACACTGTCTGCACTACAAAGCATGTCATAGGTTGCTTTGTCGTCTTTGGGTATCGACTGCATGGACAGTTTTTGCCCTTGATGGTTTTCGATCAAGGCCAGACAACGGCGGATTGCGGAGAGCATGCCGAGCGCCAAAATATCTATTTTCAGTAATCCCAGAGCCTCGATATCTTGCTTGTCCCACTGAATAATAGTGCGTTCGGGCATACTGGCATTTTCGACCGGTACCAGCGTGCTGATTGGACTGTCGGTTATGATAAAGCCGCCGACATGTTGCGATAGATGTCGCGGTGTGCCGATAATTTCTTGTAGCAGTCGAAAAAAATAGTTCGACAGGCGGCCACTGGCGTCGATTCGTTGCTCTTTAAAACGTTGCTTTAGATCGTCACGTCGCTCCCACCAAGACATCGAACTGCTAAGTTGTTCGATAAAAAGCGCGTCGAGTCCAAGCGCTTTACCAACGTCGCGCACGGCACTGCGGGGTTTATAGGTGATCACAGTGGCAGCGATTGCGGCGCGCTCGCGAGTATATTTTTTATAGATATATTGAATCACCTCCTCGCGTCGCTCATGTTCAAAATCGACATCGATGTCGGGTGGTTCGTTGCGCTCCCTGGAGATGAATCGTTCGAATAACAGTGATATTTGGTCGGGAGATACCTCGGTGATAAATAAGCAATAACAGACGATCGAATTGGCCGCAGAGCCACGCCCCTGGCAGAGAATATTGCGGCCTCGCGCAAAATCAACGATATCGTGAACGGTTAAAAAATAGCAGTCATAGCGTAGTTCAGCGATGATCTTTAACTCGTATTCGATCTGCGTAACTACTTGGCTACTGGCTCCATTCGGCCAGCGCATGCGGATGCCAGCCTCGACCAAATCGCGCAGTTGTTGGCTGGGCGTGAGGTGTGATGGCACGACTTCGGAGGGGTATTCATAGCGCAATTCATCGAGCGTGAAATGACAGCGCTGAGCGATTTTCAAAGTCTCGGCTAAGAGCGCTGGGGGGTAGAGTTTTTTTAAGTGTGGCAAGCTTCGCAGGCGTCGCTCGGCATTGGCAAAGCGCCGTACCCCAAGCTCCATGACCGAACAGTTATAGCGAATCGCGGTGAGGGTATCCTGTAGAGCACGGCATTGCTTGGCGTGCATATGTACATCACCACACGCGACCATGGGGATTTGCCACAGCGCGGAGAGGTTGCGTCGATAACAATAATTTTCTGTATCGCGACCACTGAGCAGATGTTCGACGCCGATCCACAGGCGCCCACTAAACCACTGGGTTAAATTTTGTGCTAATAGGTTGTCGCAATCTGTGCGCCCTGAGGGTAACCAAACGACCAGTCCAGAGCGTAGGTTGTGCTGTAGATCGGACCACCGGATGTTGTACTCACCCTTGCTGCTACGCCTGCGCGCTAGAGTGATCAGTGCCGAGAGCTCGGAATAGGATTGACGATTGGTGACCAGCGCGATCAGGCGTTGACCATCGAGTTTGAATTCACTGCCGATAATTAGCTGTAAACCATACTCTTGAGCGGCTACGTGGGCTTTAACGATACCGGCTAAAGAGCATTCGTCGGTTAGAGCCAAGGCGCGGTAGCCAAGAGCACTGGCGGTTTTGATCAAGTCGGCGGGGTGCGAAGCACCGCGTAAAAAACTGTAGTGGCTAACGCAGTGTAGTTCAGCGTAATTCATCACCTTAGCTTAGCACAAAGACTGTATATATATACAGTCTTTGTGCTAAGCTAAAAATGCCCGAGTAAACGCGCTATCCGAACGCGTTTATTTTAAGCGCCGATCGATGTCGGCTCAGCGCTATCATTGCACTGGCGCGCTATTTACGGGGCTGCGATCGAGCGATTTGCTGCCGCATTGTTACTAACCCGCTACCGCCGTGTTATTCGCTACTGCCGTGTTATTAAAGTGCCACCGCGGTATTATTAAAGTGCTACCGCGGTGTTATAAAAGAGTTACTATAGGCCGACTGCCTTGAAAATCTTTTCACGTCGCTCTTCGAGAGGTTGTCGTATAGCCTCTGGTATGCCCCCGATGGTTACCCATATTGCAAAGCTCTCGAGCACCATAGCGCGGTGATTG
>CAJIZO010000126.1 GCA_905181995.1 Flavobacteriaceae bacterium TMED48 | reverse complement strand
CCGTCTATGCGGCGCCCTTGATCGCCATTTTACAGACGGCAGAACAAATCGGTATTCAGCAGACGGCACTTCTCGAAAATCTCTCGTTCAGGGCAGGAGACCTCAATGTTCCCGACCGACGATTTCCTGTAACGGATTATTTTAAACTCTACCAAGCCGTTTACGACATCAGTGGCGATGCCGATATTGGTTTGGCCGTGGGTCGGATCAGTTTCCTAAAAGGCATGAATTTACAGCTCTATATGGCGACAGTATCGAAGCAATTTAGGGATTATTTAAACTTAATTCCAAGCGTTATCAAACTACGCGGCGATATTGGCCAAGTCGGCGCCTATAGAAACGCTGACTCGATCGAACTACGCTGGGAACCTCTACTTTTAGATACCGCTAGAAAACGTTTCTACAGCGATGAAATGTTGGCCGCTTCGGCAGCGATCATCAATTCTCTATGCGTCTTGCCGGTGCCGATTTTGAATGCCCAATTCACCTACCCAGAGCCGCTGGATACGAGACGATTAGAGGCGATCTTTGGATCTGATTTAGCGTTCGACCAGCCCTGTAGTAGTTTGTTTTTTAACGCTGGCGCGCTCAATTATCCCCTATTGCAACAAGACTATCACCAGGGGGCCGACTTAAAACAACCATTTCGCGACTTTTTTGGCAATGATGACCCAAGCGATCAGTTGCTGCTTAACTTGAAGCAATCGATACTGCAATATTTGCCCGAGGGCGAGGTAACTATCGACAAATTGGCGAGCAAATTACACGTCTCGCGACGCACGCTACAGCGGCGGCTATCGGATCGAGGGACGAGTTTTTTACATATTTTGCAGGAGGTGCGCTCGCGCGTTGCGTTGCGCTATCTCTCCGACAATCGCTTGGGTATTACCGAGATCGCCTTTTTACTTGGCTATGCGGATCAAGGCTCGTTTTCCAGCGCATTTAAAAGTTGGCATGGCATGTCACCGCGAGACTATCGCCGCGGTTGAGATTTTTTGTTTGGCGTTTATTCCTAAAAAATGGCACCTATTCCCTTTACCCCATTGGGACTCAAATTTATTATTCGACGGCTATAGATAAAATTTTTGATTTTTGATTTTTGATTTTTGCCACTTTTTTTTGTCACTCAGTTTTTTGCCTCATGGAGAATGCCGATGTCGTTGGATTTTGATAGTGCGCGCTTACCCAACCCACATTTGACTGCAGAGCACGAGGAATGGCGAACTCAGATAAGACGTTTTTTCGATCGCGAAGTGATCCCCTTTGCGGGCGATTGGGATGAGGCTGGCCGAATTCCCGACGAATTGTGGCCCAAGTCAGCGGCCATAGGTATTCTCGGCTTGGGCTATCCCGAACAGTATGGTGGCGTTGAGGAGGGAATTGATATTTGGTACAAAAATATCCTCAATGAAGAAATGGCTCGAATCGCCGTGGGTGGCGTCAGCGCCACCTTGATGGTTCACGGTATCGCACTGCCACCATTGATCAACTATGCCAGTGAGGCGATCAAGCAGGAAATTGTGCCACCGGTGTTGGCAGGTTTGAAACGGATCTCTCTGGCGATCACCGAACCGGCGGCTGGATCGGACGTTGCTCAATTGCAGACTACGGCGCGCCTAGAGGGTGATCACTATGTTGTCAATGGTTCAAAAACCTATATCACTGGGGGTATGAACGCCAATTGGTACACCACCGCGGTGCGCACCGGAGGCGAGGGCTCTGGAGGTGTTTCGGCGCTATTAATTCCAGCCGATCTACCCGGCGTGTCGAGAACTGCGTTGAACCGCAAACAGGGTTGGTGGTGTTCGGATACTGCGACGATCTATTTCGACGACGTGCGGGTGCCAAAAGAGAACTTGGTGGGTGATGAAAATCGTGGATTTCGCGTCATTATGACTAACTTTAACGCTGAGCGATTGGCGATGTCTGCGGCGATGGAGGCCTATTCTCGGGTCTGTTTGGAGGACGCTGTGGCGTGGGCGAGCGAGCGTAAAACCTTTGGCAAGCGACTCGCAGACCACCAGGTTATCCGCCATAAAATAGCCGAAATGAAGCAGCGAATCAATGCGACTAACGCCTATTTACAAGTAATCTGTGCCGAGGTTGATCAGGGTCGGGAGAGCGCCGGCGATATCGCGCTGCTGAAAGTTCAGTGCAGCCAGACGATGGAGTATTGCGCGCGCGAGGCGATGCAAATATTGGGCGGCATTGGTTACATGCGCGGTAACCGCGTCGAACGGATTTATCGTGAAGTGCGGGTCAACGCAATTGGCGGCGGGTCCGAGGAAATTATGCGCGATCTAGCGGCGCGCCAATTTGCGTTGTAAACGCAACCGAGCTAGCCTCGTGCTGGGCCAGTATTTACCGGTCGTTTGGCGGCCGTCATAGTGAGAAGCCGTTAGCAAAAATACCAGTTACAAGCGGTATTGATAGAGCAATGCCAGCGTATATTCAGTTATTCAGCCGGAGAGAGTTTATGTTATTTACCGAACAACACCGTGCCATTGCCGACACCACGTCGCAGTTTATCGAGAGGGAAATCAATCCGCACGCGGATGAATGGGAAGCGCAGGGAGGTTTTCCCGCTCACCAACTGTTTAAAAAAATGGGCGATTTGGGCCTTTTGGGTATTGCTAAGCCAGAGGCTTTTGGTGGAATGGGTTTGGATTATAGTTATCAGGTAGCTTTTGCCGAAGAGCTGGGGCGCATTCGCAGTGGCGGTGTCGGCATGGCGATCGGGGTGCAAACCGATATGGCGACACCGGCGCTGGCCAATCACGGCAGCGATGAATTGCGCCGCGATTTTTTGACGCCGACGATTACCGGCGACATGGTCTGCTCGATTGGGGTCAGTGAACCAGGCGCTGGCTCGGATGTGGCGTCGATTAAAACGTCGGCAAAAAAAGATGGCGATGACTATCTGATCAACGGTAGTAAAATGTGGATAACCAGCTCTACCCAGGCTGATTTTATCTGTCTTTTAGTGAATACCAGCGAGGGCAACTCGCACGCCAACAAATCCCTAGTGGTGGTACCCACCGATCGCCCCGGCATTACCTTTTCCGATAAACTCAATAAACTGGGTATGCGTTCTTCGGACACGGCTCAGGTATTTTTTGATAATGTTCGGGTACCCCAGCGATACCGCATCGGCGAGGAGGGGCAGGGCTTTCGCTATCAGATGGAGCAATTTCAAGAAGAGCGTATCTATGCGGCGGCGGGCAATTTGAAAATGTTTGAGTACGTAATCCAAGACACCATCGATTACACGCGCCAGCGCCAAGCCTTTGGTCAGTCGATACTCGATAATCAGGTGGTGCATTTTCGTCTGGCAGAGTTACAAACCGAGGTCGAATTACTTCGAGCATTGGTCTACGACGCAGTAGAGGGCTACATTAATGGCCAAGACGTGACGCTGAAAGCGTCGATGGCCAAGTTAAAAGCCGGACGGTTGAGCCGCGAGGTGACCGACAGCTGCCTGCAGTACTGGGGTGGTATGGGCTATATGTGGGACAATCCGGTGGCGCGCGCTTACCGCGATGGTCGATTGTCGTCTATTGGCGGCGGCGCCGACGAGGTAATGTTGGGCATTATTGCTAAACGGATGGGGATCATGCCGAGTCGAAAATCCTGATGTGATCAAGAACCACGCACTTTTGTGCCCTCGATGGAGCCTCTGTAAGGCAACCGACCACGCCGTCGATTAACGCTGGTAGGTGATTAACTCGCGCGGGTTTTAGTCTCGATTGGTTGCAACAGGTGCAAGTAGCCAACCGTGATAGGCGCGCTATCAGCGCTCAAGACATTGACAGGCTAGGCGTATGATTAAATAGTGCCCGTGACAGGGATTGACGGTTAGTTTTTATTTTTAGCTATTCAGTTTTTAGCTATTCAGTGATAGGCACAAACATGATGCGCGCAAAGGTGCGCGCTAAGATGAGAACAAAGGTTAGGCGCGCAAAGGCGAGTTGCGCAAAGGCGAGTACAAAGATTAGGTGCGCAAAGGTGATGTGCAAGGTGCGCCGGTGGTAGCTTTGCGGCGCGACTTATCATGGCGACGATGGTTGCTTGGGCGCGACGCATGACGCATAGGGCGCTGCATTGGCCAGCGGCTACCAAGGATTGAAGGCCTTTATGCCATATGAGCGGTCAAGGCCTTTTCGAGCAGGTCATCGATTTAACTTAAAATTGGCCCGAGCTTCATGGCGATGCCCATGTCGCCTTGGATTTTTAGCTTTCCAGACATAAATGCTGCGGTACCATCCAGTTCTCCGCTAGCCATCGCCATAAAGTTTTCCATGCTGATACTCATGGTGCACTGAGCATCGGCATCGTCGTTGTTTATCAGATTGGGGGTTTGTGTGGCGTCTAGAAATAAAAATCCATGGTCGCCAAAATCGAATTTTAAGGTGGCGCCCAGACCGCAGTCCTCGCCAATCTTTTCCTTCAACCCTGCGGTTACTGTCTCTAGTGACATATTAAAATCCTCATTATGTGGTGTTTTTATGTTTTACATGTACGCCTTTAAATGCATTGTAGAGCATCTGAGTAGACCTACTGTAAAAATCTCATCATGCAAAATCAAGCATTATTTAAGGCATGAATACTAGCCTGTTGATGGCGACTCACGGTGTCCCTTTGGCGACACTCAACGTCGATATTAGCAGACTTTATTGCATCGCTAGGGCGGTCTCGACAAAGGCCTTTGAATCGCATCACTGTATCTATAGTTGGCGCGCTCTACAAAGGCTGGGGTGAACCCAGAGGTAAATATTTATAGCGAAAAAGTGGCCTATGCAGTGTTTTTGATGGGCCATCGTACCGCAGGCGGGTCTGGTTGTTAATTCAGCCCGCAAACGAGTGCGGGTGTCACACAAAGATGTCATGAGGCCCGGCAGTTACCGACACTAAAGACTCGCAATATTGGGACACTGCACATGCTAAACGCGGCTAGTACGCTCAACCTAGGCTGGTTTGTTATGATGAACCGAGTAGAGACTATTGGCGCCAGAGTAGGGTGTGTCAAGCGCGTGACTTGCGATCAACAATCGCTGTGATTAAAGCATGGTTTTTGCATTGCGGTGGCTAATGCCCAAAGTCCTCTGCTCTATGCTCTATGCTCTGTGCTCTTTGCACTCGACAAAGACTGACTCTAAACGCAGGGCCAGTGATCCGTGGGCGTGAGCATACTGGTCGCGGTTTGAGTGGCCATGGGCCGAGTGGCGCTAGATTCTGGTGCTGGTCGAGCGATTGCTGCAAGTCTATAAAAATAACAAGCTGGGAACTCGTTGTATGGAACAATTGAAACCCGCGCCCAGGGCCACCGCGATCATGGTCTTTTTACTGGTGCTAAATATATTGAATATGGTCGATCGCAATCTGATTACCAGTTTTGGGTCGGTCATTATCGCCGACCTCGAGCTGAGCGATTCACAATTTGGCTTGTTGACCGGGTTTATCTTTGTGTTTTTTTATTCCGTTATGGGTCTATTTATGGGCGCCCTGGCCGATAGGGTGCATCGGCCGCGCCTGATCGCTGCCGGTCTGGTGCTCTGGAGCACGCTGACCGCGCTGTCGGGAACAGCAAAAAGCTTCTTGGACATTGGTCTCGCGCGGCTATTTATCGGCGTCGGGGAATCCGCTATGACGCCCTCTGCTATGTCGATTTTGTCAGATTTGTACCCGCGTGCGATGCGTGGCACAGCGACCGGGTTTTATTACCTTGGGGTGCCACTGGGCGCGGGTGGCAGCTTTGTTATCGCCGGATTATTAGGTCCAGCCATCGGTTGGCGAAACTGTTTTTATCTGCTCGGTGGCTTGGGTCTAGTGCTGGCTCTGTTGCTGCTTGCAATGCGTGATCCAGAGCGCGGTGCGATGGAGTTGCCATGCCGCGCTAACGACCGAGACGAGCAGCCGCCCGAAGCGGAATTAACCAATAACTGGCGGCAGGTGACCGGGGACGTGATGGCCGTGATCAAATCGGTTCCGGCGCTCGCCTGGACTATGATCGGGGCGGTATTTTTACACCTGCCGTTGGGCGCAGGGCAGTTCGCTATCGTCTGGCTGGAGCGCGAGCGAGGCTTTGCTATAGGCGAGATTACCGCAACTTATGGGCTTGTATATATTGTATTTGGCACCGCAGGTACCTTTTTGGGCGGAATACTCAGCGACCTGTATCAAAAGCGATACCGCGGTGGGAGGGTACGGTTTTTGGCGTTATTGATGGTATTTATGATGCCGCTGATGGTGTCATTTCGCTTTGTATCCCCCGATTCTACATTATTTTATATCGGCATGGCCTCTGGCATGTTTATGGTCAGTGGGTTTTATGGGCCGGCATTTTCGACCGTGCAGGACCTCACCCCGGTGCGTTTGCGAGGGGTGATGACCGGGTTATTATTGGTCGCATGCAATCTTCTCGGACTCGGAATTGGGGCCGTGATGACCGGTTATATCAGCGATATTCTGGCGGCTATGGACGTTTTCGAACCTCTGACTAAAGCGTTGTTGGTGGTCGATCTGATCGGTGTCGGCGCGCCGCTAAGTTTTATGCTGGCATCGATTTATTTGCCCAGAGTAGCAACGCCGAAAATCGATTCGATCGAGGCATAATGCGATGATTGAATGGCGCGATCGCTGATATTGATGGCAGATAATCCGAAGAAATTGACGCCGCTACGATCTACTATCTGGGGTTGGGGTGATTGGCGATATTGGAACGTTAAAAGGAGCCTAAGATGACACAGAACTCGATTCGAATCGCCGGCGCTAGCGGCTTTTGGGGTGACGCTGCACGAGCCACGCCACAGTTACTCGCCGGCGGTAAGATTGATTTTATCGTCTACGATTACCTTGCCGAAATCACCATGTCGATTATGGCCCGAGCGCGGGCAAAAAATCCCGAAGCGGGTTATGCGGTAGATTTTGTCAGTGCGGCGATGAAGCCAAATCTAGTTGAAATCGCGCGCCAGGGCGTGCGCGTTGTGTCGAATGCCGGTGGCGTTAATCCGCAGGCCTGCGCTGGTGCGCTGCGTGTAATGATTGCCGATCTCGGGCTCGATTTAAAAGTTGCCTGCATTTTAGGGGATGACTTATTCGATCGGCGTGGGGAATTTTCCGGCGCTGAGATCGTCGAAATGTTCAGTCGGGCCGATTATCCGGCTGTCGAAAAAATTGCCAGCATCAATGCCTATCTCGGCGCATTTCCTATCGCCAGTGCGCTCGACGCAGGTGCCGATATTGTCGTTACCGGGCGCTGTGTTGACAGCGCGGTGACACTGGGCGCTTGTATCCACAGCTTTGGTTGGGGTCGGCAAGACTTTGACCAACTGGCCATGGGTTCACTCGCTGGGCACATTCTGGAGTGCGGTCCCCAGGCAACGGGCGGTAATTTTACCGATTGGCAAGAGGTCGAAAACCTCGATTGCATAGGCTATCCGATTGCCGATATTAGCGATCAGGGCAGATTTGTGTGTTGCAAACCTGAGGGGTCTGGAGGTCTTGTCAGCGTGGGTACGGTGGCTGAGCAGATGGTCTATGAAATCGGTGACCCGCAAGCCTATATCCTCCCCGACGTGGTGTGCGATTTTTCTGCGGTAGAGCTTCGCCAAGTGGGTCGCGATCGTGTGGCGGTTAGTGGCGCCATTGGTCGACCGGCACCCGACAGCTATAAAATTTGCGCCACTTATGCAGATGAGTATCGGGGTGGCACCCAACTGACGTTTTATGGCATCGAAGCGGACAAAAAAGCCGAAAAATTGGCCGAGGCTGTCTTTAAGGCGGCACGGCGGACCTGTCAATCGCTCGGTCTGCCGGATTACAGCGAAACCAGCGTCGAACTGATCGGCGCGGAAAGTCAATATGGAAACAACGCAGCGCTGACCAAGGTTCGCGAGGTATCGATGAAAATCGCCGCAAAACATGCCCATTCAGCGGGTATCGGC